>RDSB01000030.1 GCA_004923195.1 Marinifilum sp. JC120
ATACCGATAAAAAGTATCGCGAGAAAAACCCATCAGCTTGCAAGCTCTGGAAACATTACCAAGCTCTTCAGCCAGATTCAGCAGACCAATCTTGTGTTTTATGATGTTTTGATTGAAACTGGACATGTGGTTCTCCTTGGGCATAGTGCCTGGTTTGATGGTTCGTTTGCACTTCCATCAAAAAGGAGAACCTCTTCTGTTTCAAGAGGAAATGTCAGATCAAGTCGGAACTAATACAATTTATTTCAAACAGACATATCAAATTATCAACTTAATTTTATTCAGACTGGTACTGCAAAGCCTTCTCTTTGAGTTCCAGTGCAGCAGAGTCATTCGGGTCCGCTGAAAGAATCTGCTCCAGCAGCCCGAGAACCTTATCTGTCTTTCTCTTTTTCCAATAGTGCATGGCCAAACGGAACTTACCGGAATCAATGGGAGAGTGAACGGATTCGGCAGCTAAATGCTTTGTAAACTCTGCTCGCCCCATTCTATCGCCTGCCGCCTCATACCTGGCAACAGCCTCACTTCTAACTGCAGTCTGATTCGTTCCCTGAACGGAATACCAGTATGGATGTCCAGCAATAATTGCATGAAGCGTTTTCCGCTTCTCAGCAAGCAAGCCATCCATCTGGGCGACATTTACTATTACCCCGAATTCAGCAAGCGCTCGACCCTGCCAGCCGTTCTCAGCAAGGGAGAGCCAGAATTCCCATTTTTCAAATGTAGAAAAAACTGAAGAAGAATTTTGCAACTCTTTCCACGCACTACGCCGGAAAAGGCTTGCCCCCGGGGCCGGGGGTTCAACAAGGGCCTGCTGCAACGCAAAGGGCATTCCCCAGGCCGGAACTGCGGCAGGCCCAAAAAACAAAGTCCTAGGCGAAACCCATCCAGCTTCACTTTCCTGCTCAAGCTGCGAAACAGCCCTTGCAATATAGGACGAAATGAGAACCTCGCCGGCACAAAGTGCACACACATAGTCACCTGAAGCCCAGTCAAGAGCCTGCTCCATTGCTCCATTAATATCAGCAGGATCATACGCAAGCAGATGAAGCTTATCCTCTGCCAAGACTTCAATGCGGCCCTTTATGTCCGAATACCTGACAAGAGAAGAGAGCCGCGCAAAAAAATTATTTTTGACTTGACCGGCGTCCCCTTCAGCGGACGAAAGAATGAGTAGCTCCCAGTTTTCATGCTGTTGTTTAAAAACACTTTCCAGACTCCTCGCCAGGAGCTCAGGATGGGCATTATCAGTAACAACAAAACTGACTTTTCTTGCTGAAGCAGCAACTTCAACATTTTGCCTGAGAAGGAGGGAATATAAAAGATGCCCGATGTTTTTTGAGACATTGATCGAGCTAAGCCAGTCATTGAGCATCTCTATCGCATCATCAACCATTCCGCTCTTTGCCATAAGCAGGGCACAGGCGTAGTAATGAGATTCGAAAGAATGTAACTGCTCAGCAGTTACATTCTCCCGATCGCGAACAAAAGATTTAACAGCCTCAGTGTGGTAAGACAAAAGAGAGGGTAAATTTAATAATGAATCTTCAAAAAAGAATTTCAGATAAGTTGATTTTATATAATATTCTTCATTCAGCTTACGCTGCATATTGCGGGTTTCTAAATTATCCTCATGCTGTAAATACAGCCCTAAATCTTCCTTCAAATGAACAAAATCATGTTTCCGGGAAGCTCTAAGCCAGAATTCATAATCCCCTGCACCGATAAAAGACTCATCAAACAAACCTATTTCTTCATGCAGTGATGCTCGCCACAAAGGCATCGGGCCTATTTCACACCTCCGCATCAGGTTTAAATGATCGTAATCAAGCCATTCAAAACAACCGGTTGTACGTCCGGCACCGAACTCACTATTTGCTTCATCAGTAATAGTGCAATCACTATAGGCTAAAACCGACTCAGGATTTTCTTCTAAGGCCCTGACAAGCTTTTCTATGCATTGAGGATGCTTTCTGTCATCTGTATTTGCATTGGTCAGATACTTTCCTCTGGCCTCGCGTATTCCAATATTCCATGCCGGGTAAAGCCCAATCCTCTCAGGCGTACGTATATAACGGATATTAGGATAACGCTCCTGATATGAACGGACGATATCGCCTTCATTTTCAGGAGAAGCCGCATCAATAACGATCACTTCCATATTCTCAAAAAAAGTCTGCCCCACAAGATTTGCAAGACAGCCGTCTATAAAACGCTCAGAAGCATACGTTGAAACAATTGCTGTTACGAGTGGATTTTCAAAATTTGGCATAAAATAAGGCCTTATATGAGACGGTTAAAAACACCTGAATATTTAACTTAGTAAACGATCAGTCAACTGAAGAGAGAAAACTTTCATATGTATCACGCAAACCGTCCCTGAGGGCGATGGAAGTCTGCCATCCGGTACCATGCAGCTTTGAAACATCCAGCAGCTTTTGAGGAGTCCCATCAGGCTTGTCAGTATCGTAAACAATCTCTCCCTCATAGCCGACAGTCTCCTGAATCAGGAGCGCCAACTCAGCGATACTGAGATCTTTTCCCGACCCCACATTTACAGGAGCCTCATCACTGTACTGCAGCATAAGATGCAGACACGCGTCAGCTAAATCATCAACATGCATAAATTCTCGTCTGGGCCGGCCTGTTCCCCAGACAGTGACAGTGGGACTGCCAGTTATTTTTGCTTCATGAAATTTACGCAGCAAAGCGGGGATCACATGCGAAGTCTCGAGATCATAATTATCGTCCGGACCATAGAGATTGGTAGGCATGACACCTATAGCATCAAAACCGTACTGCCTTCTGTAGGCTGCGCACATTTTAAGCCCGGCAATTTTGGCAATGGCATAAAATTCATTGGTAGGCTCAAGTGCACTCGTTAATAAGCTCGATTCCTGAATCGGTTGCGGGGCAAATTTAGGATAAATACATGATGAGCCGAGAAAAAGCAGCTTGCTCACACCGTTTCGATATGCAGCGTCAATAACATTTGTTTGAATCTGAATATTATCACGAATAAAATCAGCAGGATATATACTGTTGACTTGTATGCCGCCGACACGGGCCGCACATAAAAATACAAATTTCGGCTTTTCCTCATTAAAAAAAGTATCCACGGCCTGCTGATTCCGTAAATCCAGCTCGGAACTTTTTCTAACCAGAATATTATCAAGACCTTCTTTTTTCAGCCTACGATAAATAGCAGAACCAACAAGTCCCCTGTGCCCGGCAATATAAATCAAATCATCGGCATTAAGCTTCATGGCTATTCCTGTGGCTGAAACATTTCAAACCCATGCTGCAAGCACAATTTTTCGCGTTTCGCTTCAATCAAATCCTTCTGGACCATTTCCACAACAAGCTCATTGAATGAAATTTCCGGTTCCCAACCCAGCTCTTCCTTAGCCTTGGAAGGATCCCCCAGAAGACTCATGACCTCAGTAGGACGGTAGTAACGGGGGTCGACAGCAACAATGCATTCCCCGGTTTCCCTATTGATCCCCTTTTCATCTTCAGCCTCTCCGCGCCACTCTATATCAAGACCTACTTCATCCGCGGCAGCATTAACAAAATCGCGAACGGAATGCTGTTCCCCTGTGGCGATCACATAATCCTGCGGAGAATCCTGTTGCAGCATGAGCCACTGCATACGAACAAAGTCTTTTGCGTGACCCCAGTCACGCTTGGCATCCATATTCCCCAGATACAGGCAATCCTGCATACCAAGCTTAATACGGGCCAAGGCCCGCGTAATCTTGCGGGTTACAAAAGTCTCGCCTCGCACAGGGGACTCATGGTTAAAGAGAATACCGTTACAGGCATACATATCGTAGGCTTCACGGTAGTTGACACATATCCAATAACCATAAAGTTTAGCTGCCGCATAAGGTGACCGTGGATAAAAAGGAGTAGTTTCTTTCTGCGGAACTTCCTGGACCAGTCCGAACAGTTCCGAGGTGGAAGCCTGATAAAATCTGGTTTTTTTCTGCAAACCCAGGGTGCGGATAGCTTCAAGAAGACGCAAAGTTCCCAATCCCGTTACATTGGCAGTATATTCCGGACTGTCAAAAGAGACCGCCACATGACTTTGCGCAGCAAGGTTGTACACCTCATCCGGCTGTATTTCCTGAATTACGCGAATAAGATTGGAAGAATCGGAAAGGTCCCCATAGTGCAGGAACAGTCGGCGCCCCTTCTCATGAGGGTCCTGATAAAGATCATCTATTCTCTGAGTATTAAACGACGAGGCACGGCGCTTGATACCATGCACTTCATACCCTTTTTCTAATAAAAAACGGGCTAAATATGCCCCGTCCTGTCCGGTTATCCCAGTGATAAGTGCTTTTTTTGCCATATTAACCTCAAGTATTGGGGCAACGTCACCATTGCCGACTATAATACAAACTATTTTTTACTATTAAATCAACTTTCTTGTATCAGAAGCGAATGACAATTTGAAGCTTGTCCTGTCCTCTCGTCAAGCACAACAATAACCGTTACAGGAAGCCGGTGAGACTGCGAGAACGCCCATTAAGGATGCCGGCCTGACTGTCGATCATTCTTAAAATTTTCTCAGTCATATCTTTCACCACGGCAGCGTCGCCTTTGGATTCGACATTGAGCCTGATCACCGGCTCAGTGTTTGAAGATCGCAAATTAAAACGCCAGTTTTCGTATTCAAAACTGAGTCCGTCAATTTCTGTAAAGACAAGAGCTTCACCCTGAAATTCATCACGGATCATCTTAAAACATTTCTCACTGCTTTCCACTCTGCGATTTATCTCCCCGCTTGAAGGGAAGGCCGCTTTTGCTTCACTTATGAATTCTGAAATTTTTTTCCCTGAAACTGAAAGTAGCTCAACAACAAGAAGCCAGGGGATCATGCCGGAGTCGCAATAGGAAAAATCTCTGAAATAATGATGGCAGCTCATTTCTCCGCCATATACGGCATCTTCCTGCCTCATTCTTTCTTTGATGAAAGCATGGCCGGTTTTCGTTTCAAGAGGGACTCCACCATGCTGCAGAACGACCTTGCGCGTGTTCCAGGTCAGTCTGGGATCATGTAATATTTTTTCCCCGGGATGTTTCCCTAAAATCATCTCTGCAAACAATCCGACCAAATAATAGCCTTCTATGTACTCCCCGTTCTCATCATAAAAAAAACATCTGTCGAAATCACCGTCCCAGGCTATTCCTAAATCAGCTTTGTGCTGGAGAACTGCCTGTGAAGTTTTAGCTCTATTTTCCGGAAGCAGAGGATTCGGTACCCCGCACGGAAAATTACCGTCAGGTTCATTGTTGAGTTTAATAAAATTCAAAGGAAGCACTTTTTCCAGAAGATCAATAATCTTGCCCCCCCCGCCGTTTCCGGGATCAACGACAACCTTAAGCGGCTTAAGCCTGCCCGGCTCTATGTACGTAAGCAGGTGATCAATATACTTTCGGGTATTGTCAACCAGCTCCACTTTGCCGGACTTTGCTGCAACCTTCAGGGAATCCTTTCGTATCAGTTCCTTAATTTTATTCAGCCCGGAATCACCGCTAACAGGGATAGCCTGCTCCCGGACAAATTTCATCCCGTTATAACCTTTGGGATTATGGCTGGCCGTAATCATGATTCCACCATCCAGTCCCAGACTGAACACCGCATGATAGATTTCTTCTGTCCCGCAAAGTCCGATATCCTTTACATCCACTCCTCCTTTATTAAGTCCTTCGATCAACGCAGAACGGAGGGAAGGGCTGGAAAGACGGATATCATAACCGACTGCTACAGTACGGGGGCTAAAGACCTCGGCATAGGCAAGCCCTATTTTATAGGCAAGTTCAGGATTCAACTCTTCTGGAACCCTGCCACGAAGGTCATATGCTTTAAAACAGGAAAATGAAGTATTCGGCATTATTCCTCTCTCGGCACTAAACGTCATGATTCTGAACGGCCATAGACATCGTCAAGCCTTACAATATCATCCTCACCAAGATAGCTCCCGGTCTGAACTTCGATCAGTTCAAGATCCACCTTACCGGGATTCTTTAGACGATGGACCGCAGACAAAGGAATATATGAAGACTGGTCCTCAGTTAAGACCATATCTTCATCATCCCGGGTAACGATAGCCGTTCCTTTGACTACCACCCAGTGCTCTGCGCGGTGGTAATGCTTTTGCAGGGACAATGTCTGGCCCGGATAGACAATAATTCTCTTAACCTGATACCTGTCGCCGGAATCGATACTTTCATAATTTCCCCAAGGCCTGTACACCTTGCAGTGAGTCTCATATTCCTTGCGCCCGGCATTCTTTAAAAAACTGACTACCTTTTTAACATCCTGCACACGGTCAAGGCTTGAGACAAGCACAGCATCCTGAGACTCTACAATAGCGAGATTATCGACCCCCAATCCGACAACAAGGCGGCTTGAAGAATGAGCATAACAATTCCGGCTCTCTTCCATATGAACATCACCAATAGAGACATTTCCGCTGTCATCCTGAGCACCTACTTCGTGTAGTGAGGACCAGACACCGACATCACTCCAGCCACACTCCAGAGGCACAACTACCCCTCTGGAAGTTTTCTCCATCAGTGCATAGTCAATAGATTCAGCAGGGCAATCAGTGAAAGCGGCATCTAATCTAAGAAAATCCAAATCGTTCTTTGCATCTTCAACAGCCTTCCTGCAGCAGTCTACCATCTCCGGTTCATATTTACTGAGCTCTTCCAGAAAAGCTTCAGCCTTGAACATAAACATTCCGCTGTTCCAGTAATAATGGCCTGATTCAACATATTCTGCAGCAGTGGCCAGATCAGGTTTTTCAACAAAAGCATCAATGGCAAAACCTGTTTCAGACTTACCGACTTTAATATCATTGTTGCCTTTTATATAACCGTATCCGGTCTCCGGTTTGTCGGGGACCACTCCGAAAGTAACCAGACTTGAAGCTTCCAATAATTCACGAGCTTCGGAAACAGATTCCAAAAAAGATTCTACATCTGCAATGTAATGGTCGGCAGGAAGAACCAGCAATTCTGCAGCAGCAGAATTCTGGAGAGCAAGAAAAGCACTCACAGCCGTAGCCGGGGCAGTGTTTTTACCTTCAGGTTCAAGCACAATCCGCCCCGGATCACATCCAAGTTCCTGAAGTTGCGACGCTATAATAAAACGGTACTTCTCGTTTGTGACAATTATCGGACTTTCAGCACCGGGGATTTTCATAACCCGATCCACGGTAGCCTGTAATAGTGAAAATCGGCTACCTAAAACAGGCAGCAGCTGCTTGGGAAAATCCTTCCGCGATAACGGCCAGAGACGGGACCCGGACCCTCCGGCTAAAATAACTGGAATCATCATCTTCTCCTTACAAACATTTTACCGCAAAAAATGATCACGACTTTACATTCATACAAATTAGCTACGCAATCAACAGCTAAAAGGCTCAAACCAAGAGTATATACGAGAATCTCGCCTCTGGCCCAACCTACATAAACTTTGTAAACTTTTGCATGCCCGTCAACTAAATTATAAATTCAAAAAACATCACAATTCAATCCACTAAATGACTTTGCGGCAGATTAAATAGTCCGTACAGACAACACATATAAGTATACAAATACCAATTCACGGCAAGAACTCCAGACAGCACAACTCCGGCCACACCTGAAATTGCATGCTGAACTTTCAATGACACACCGGAAGAATTAAAACACAAACAATTATCAAATAGACAATCACAAGACAGGTCTCTATTTTTATGTAGCATTTCAACTAACTGAAGTGTATGTTCAAAAGCAAAATCAAATATATTCTTAGAGTTATCAGTACATGAACTTCTTAATTTTGGGAAGTTCATGTAAATCGCTTAAGGTTATGCAGTGTAAAAACCAGAGGTAAAAACTGGAGAATAGATGCAAAAAACCATTTTAATTACAGGAGTTAATGGCTTCATTGGAAGTCATGCTGCTTCACATCTTATAAAAGAACACAGTGTCATTGGAGTTGGAGCGTCTGAACAACCTGCCATTGACACTCTGGACGATTATAAAAAAATGATTTTACCCGATTCCAGCTTAAGCGATTACCTGCAGGCGAAAAAACCCGATGCTGTTTTGCACTGTGCAGGACAAGGCTCTGTGCCTTTATCTGTTGAAAACCCTGAGGCCGACTTTATTGCCGGGCCGCAACTTGTAATGCACGTCCTTGACTCACTGCGCAGATCAAAAATACGAGCTACTTTTATTTTTCCTTCCAGTGCAGCTGTTTATGGAAACCCTGATACACTTCCGGTATCTGAAGATGCCCCTCTTCGCCCGATTTCCCCTTACGGTTTTCACAAGGTCATCAGCGAAAACATTCTCCGGGAATACTATGAGCTTTATGACCAGCCATACCTGTGTATGCGAATTTTTTCCTGCTATGGAGAAGGGCTCAAAAAGCAATTGCTCTGGGATGCCGCAGTTAAAGCCAGCCATGGAGGTATGCAGCTCTTCGGTACAGGAGAAGAAACACGCGACTTTATCCATGTTAACGACTTGACCAGAATTGTCTCATTCTTGATTACAAACGAGATTACAAACACGACCTTGAATGTCGCCAATGGAGTGCAGGTATCTGTAAGGGAGATAATTGAAACGCTCATGGGTTCTTTAAATCTCGACGTTCCGATTCATTTTAATCAAGAGCAAAGGGAAGGAGATCCCTTATTCTGGGAAGCTGATATCAGCAGATTGTCAAAACTGGGTTTTATTTCAAAAGTACCCCTCCAGGACGGAGTAAGGCGCTTTGCTGAATGGTATTTAAAACAAAATATAAAATAACACGGAGACGGCAATGCCCACATTAGGACTTGTCATAAAATGGGGAAGCAGCAGTTGGACGGGCGGACCAAACTATTTAAAAAACATAGCCTTAGCAAACGCGTCTGTCTCCCCGGATCAAAAGTTAAGACTCATTTATTTTGTACGCCCTGATCAGGTTGAGCATATGGATCAATACCGTAATATCCTGCCTTTGGCCTCGGACATACGTATATATCACCCCGACTCTGAAATGGGTGATGTAGACGTTCTGTATCCCGCCTCCGATCAATTTGATGTGCCAGCCGGTGTTGCGCCAGTTTATTGGATACCTGATTTCCAACATTGCTATCTACCGGAATATTTCTCCAAGGAAGAACTGGACTGGCGTTCTGATTTTTTTTCTCGCCTCGCAGGCGGCAAAGATTTAGTTGTATTGAGCAGTGAGGCCGCGCTAAATGATTTTCATCGTTTTTTTACAGTCACTTGCCCAACCTTTGTTGTACCATTCGCATCTTCACTTGAACCGGGATGGATGGACGGTGATCATGAAGAAATCAAAAAGAAATACTCTGTTAATTTTCAATACTTGATGTGCTGCAACCAGTTCTGGAAGCATAAGGACCATAAAACTCTTTTCAAAGCACTAGCCTTATTACGTGATCAAGGAATTATCTTACAGCTGATTTGTACCGGTGCGACTGAAGACTTACGACACCCTGATTATTTCGATACTGTTCAAGATTATCTGGAAGAACATAATTTAACCGAACAAGTTCATATTCTCGGCCTTCTGCCACGCGCAGATCAAATACAGTTACTCCGCGGTGCTCAGGCTGTCGTACAGCCGTCTTTGTTCGAAGGGTGGAGTACTGTTATCGAGGACTGCCGTCTTTTAGGCAAAAAGGTTATCCATTCTGACATCCCTGTACATCTGGAACAATCTCCTGAATCCAGCCTCGTCTTCAAGGGCGGGGACGCACAAAATCTAGCAGATATACTTGTGGATTTTTCTGATAAATTTACGGCAATGCCTGACATTGAAGCTGAAAAAGCCGCTTTTCAGGAAAGTTTAGAAAATTGCTCCCGGTTTGGCAGGAATATAGGGAAAATGGTGAATTCTGCCATGAAGATAAACGAGGTTGTTAACCCAACGAACAGTCCTGAAAACAAGAAATTGCTTCCGACTAAAGATATTGTCGGTAAAAACAGTTATCGTGTAAAAGGCGTGCAATGGTACGATCCTCCTTTAGCCGGAGCATCTACTTTTGCAGATTCATTGTTTGAAATGGAAACCTATACCAATACGCTTGATATATTGAATAGGCTCAGCGAAGACGACTACTTGAAGTACATACGCGGGTTCATGTCCAGTGGATTGCGACGCTTTGGCAAGCATTGGAAATATGCAGACATATGCACGGTGCTGTACACTTTGTCCAACATGCTGGATGTTAAAAATTATCTGAAAATAGGTGTCCTTCAGGGGCGGAGCATGGCCATGGTTATCTCTGGCAACCCTCAGGTCGACGTTGTTGGATTCGATATGTGGCGTGCGGGATATGCCGGCATGGACAATCCCGGCCCGGCTTTTGTGCAGGAACAGATGGAACGCCTTGGACACAAAGGGACATTGCAATTTGTCAACGGCAATTCCCATGAGACACTGCCTCACTTCTTTTCCCAGAACCCTCGTATGAGCTTTGATTTAATCACAGTCGACAGCGATCATACCCCGGAAGGAGCCACACAGGACTTACTGGATGTGCTGCCTCATTTGAGAATTGGCGGAGCCATTGTTTTTGATGGCATCGCCCACCCCTCACACCCGGAACTGCTGAAAATCTGGCAGGACACAATCATGTCGCGACCGGAAATGAGCGGCTTTGCGTTTACCGAGCTGGGGTACGGCGTCGCGTTTGCCATACGCATGCGCTAAAAAATATCCGACCGGCCGGTAATTCTGCAGCAAAAATAAAACAGACCTGTCAGCTGAAAAATGTGCATTTTGTCTAACAAATATGCACAGACATGCGGCTGACAGGTCAAAATGTATAAGACTATTTTTTTCTGTAAAAAGTTGGCCTGTGAGAGATCTTCAGCTTTTCAAATTGTGCGCCGGAATCCGCGAAAAATTCATCAATGGCCTGAGTCTCACCTGCAACAATTGAATAGTCATCAAAGACAATAAGCCCCCCGGGAACAATCCTGTCATATAAATGCTCCAGTATCACTTTTGTCGGTTTATAGACATCGACATCGATATGCAGCAACGCAACTTTCAGTTCAGGATGGTCAACCAGATACTCCGGGATAGTAGAACAGATGTCCCCTTCAATAAGCTCATAGTTCTCAATGTTTTTATGCTTAAAAACCTGCGCAAGTTCATCTTTCGAGATCCCATCACCAGCATCAGACTCAAAAATTTCAATAAACTTTTTATCCTCAACATGCTCCTGTTCAGGAAATTTACCAAAGGCATCAAAACCAATAATTTTCCTTGAGTAGGAACTCTCAAGAGCATCTCTAAACGTTGCAAACCGAATTAAGGAAGCTCCCTTGAACACACCACACTCTACAACATGCCCAGGCAGCGAAGATATCATTTTGTATAATTCATAATGAGCCAACAGTTTAGGAATCCGTGTTTTATCGCTGGTAAGATAAAACCCGTTTTCATAATCCCACTTATTCGCCAGTTCATATCCAAAGATATCTTCCATAAGCCCCTCAGACCTTTACTTATAAATTGTTAATACAAAAAAATAGCACTACTGGTTAGAAAGATAGAATTCGGCAATCTTCAAGTCCGTCAAACTGTCAACATCAACCGAACGATCCGGCCGCATCAAAAAATATTCAGTATTCGGAAAGAACAGCACTTTCTGCTCCAGGAAACTGGCGATATCACAAAAATATATAGCGCCGTTGGGAGCTATGCAGATGGGCAGATCCTGCCGCGCAGAGACAAGGTCTTCAGGATTTCGGATCGGCGCATAATTACCGTCTTTGTTTTGCATCAGGCATTTGTAGGGATGGTGACCTACTGAGGTTGCACTGATTACGGAAGTAGCTTCAGAACTTTTATACAGCTCAAAAGCTTCCCTTATGTCTTTGGAGTCCCGTAAGGGCGAAGTCGGCTGCAGCAGGCAGAAACAACCTTTGAAAAATTCTTTTGCTTCTAAAGCATGCACAATTACGTCAATGCTGCTGGATTTATCCAGTGCTAACTCACGAGGCCTGTCTATCACCTCTGCACCACATTCGGCGCTGACTTCAGCAATCTCCTCGCCATCTGTTGTAACAAAAACATGATCAAATACGCCTGAATCAAGAGCAGCCTCAATAGTATAACTAATGAGAGGCTTCCCATTGAGTTCAACTATATTTTTATTTTTGACTCCTTTTGACCCAGCTCTTGCCGGGATAATCGCGATACATATATCAGCACAACTCATTACATACCCTCTTTTGAAGAGAGGTAGACCACACTTTACTTTTGTTTAAAATCGCAAAAAACCGTTCTGAAGCTCTTCCATCTCCAAAACGATTAACTTTACAACCTGAGTAGTCAGCGCCCCACTGACCATGAATCGCATCAAGTATACTCTGTTTGTCATAATCGACATTCATAATACAATTATGCTTAAACCTTCCATCCTGTCTGGTGCCGACATCAACAACAGGTACCCCATAACAAGGAGCTTCTCTGATTCCGGCACTGGAATTGCCCAGCATACACGTACAATTCTTCAACAAAGTTATAAATCTTTCAAAAGAAACAGAAGGATAAATTTTTGTATGCTTTGGGTTTAATTTTTTATAAGCATCCAAAATATATTCTCCACCGTCATCATTATTAGGATAAATCACTACAAATTTTTTCCCACTTTCATTTATCGCCTCAACAAAACTATCGGAATAAATTTTAAATTGATCGCGTTCAGTGGTTACTGGATGGAAAATAACTATGCCATATTCATCAAACGGTATTTCATAATATCTTTTTACATCTTGGATCGAAGGTAGCTCCCCTTTAAACATCACATCATAATCGGGAGATCCTATTTCATAAACACTATTGGGATCTTCTCCCATACGACACAGACGGCTATAAGCATCTTTATTGCTGACGAAATGAATATGAGCTAATTTACTTATAGAATGGCGTATAGATTCATCTATGGTTCCCGAGAGCTCTCCTCCCTCAATATGCGCAACAAGAGTATTGGTAAAGACACCAACAATGGCTCCGGCAAAAGCTTCAACCCGGTCACCGTGAACGACGATCATATCCGGCTCCAACTCATAAACATATCTGGACATGCCCTTAATGGTATTAGCCAAAACCATTTCCATGGGGTCCCCAGCATGGTGATTGATGTTTACATAAATATTCTTATAACCATCTTTAATAACTTCCTGTGCTGTATAGCCATAGCGGGAAAGGGTATGCATTCCTGTGACGTAAACAAAGGGCTCAAATCCTACCTCAGCCTCCAGGCGTTTGATTAAAGACTTAAGCTTTCCATAGTCAGCGCGTGTCCCGGTAAGAAAAAGAACTCTTTTCATATCTAGCCCTCTACAAATTCATCATGGCAAAGGTGATGTCCTTCAGCCATGTCGGTAGCGGCAATGCTTCCCAGAATATTCTCAAAGTATTCTGCAGGGATTTCACCGGTTCCCGGTCGTTTCACCCAAATATTATCCCTTGTGAATCGTTCTCCTTTTTTAACAGGAGCGATTGTCACAACAGTTGCAAATGCGAAATCAATGGTAACCTGCTCCTCGGCCACAGGTCCCTTTCTGCCGCCACGGCACTTAGCTAAAATATTGCTCCCATGGATAAGGTCCTTCAAAGCCTGAGGGTCCATCGAGCACTCAATATCAGGGCCATTGCGATCCATTCGGTCTGTGAAGTGTCGTTCAACGATAGAGGCGCCTACTGCCACAGCTCCAAGACAGGCATAATTATCTACTGTATGGTCAGAAAGCCCAACTATCGCATCAGGAAAATGTTCTTTCAGCTCATTAATAGCTCCCAAACGCACTAATTCATGAGGGGTCGGGTAAACATTTGTGCAATGTAATAAAGCATACGGGACTTTATGCTTTCGAAGTATTTCAACGGATGTTCTGACACTTTCAATTGAATTCATCCCAGTAGAAAGAATAATTGGCTTGCCAAAGGATGCAATATGATCCACCAAAGGATAGTTATTGCATTCTCCGCTACCTATTTTATATGCAGGGACGTCGAATTTTCTGAGGCGGTCAGCAGCAGCACGAGAGAAAGGTGTGCTGATAAAAATCATCCCTTTTGATTCAGTATACTCTTTAAGCTTATACTCTTCTTCTTCGTTAAGAGCACACCTATCCATTATTTCATAAATCGAAACATCTGCATTTCCAGGAACAACACTTTTCGCAGCGGCTGACATCTCATCTTCCACAACGTGTGTCTGATGCTTGATAAGCTCAGCTCCGGCCTCATGAGCAGCGTCAACCATTTCGAAAGCTGTTTTCAGACTTCCAGAATGATTGATTCCTATTTCAACAATGACTAAGGGAGCCGTTTCATTTGAAACAAGCCTGTCACCAATATAAAATGCATTACCTGAGCTCATAAAACATCCTGCCTTTATTATAAAAATATATACTTATTCACTACCGTCGTTCCCCGGTCCCCTTTAACGAGCAATCTACGTGAATTTCAAAACATTCGCGACTACAATTATCAGCTGGGGCTGAAGCTTTGACTCCTCGACCAGCAGGCTGTTGCTAAGCCGCAAAAGCCGTTGGTCAGTATGTGTGTAGGTTGTTTTTATCGTTTATTATGAACTGTACCTCTTCTCTGCCATCAAAAGAATATCATTAAGCCTTTCTGGGGATTTGACGTTTGAAGATCCGGAAAGTTTGCGGATATAATCGTCCTGCTCCGGAGTGATGTCGTAGCGCAATTCTCCAAAAAGTTCCTCAAGCTTACGAACTTCCCTGCTTTTGATCGCACAAAATTGGGCCTCTTCGTTTTTGCTTATTACAGTGTATAGGTTTTCATCCGGCACAGCCCATACTGGCTTGCCCATGAGGATGGAATAATAAACATGGGTGCCGACTTTGTTTGTCATCACATACTTGTGTTTACTTATTATGTCCGCGAGAATGTAAAGAAAACTATTTCCAAAGATGTGTCCTGCCGAGACCAAATTATAACCATTGTCTCTATATATCTGGTGCTTACCGGAAAGATAGTCCTTCCAATACATCAGTACTGTTACATTTTCATTTGGTATGCCGTACTCTTCAATGTGTTGAAATAACCTGCTCTCATCATAGCACGTCGAAAAAAAGTGAGTGGAGTGTGCCGGAATAACAAGTACCGAGTCTTCCTTGGGTTCTTCCTGTTCAATAAATGGCAATGCGTAGGAGATCATTGGCCCAATAGGGACTCCGATTTTGTTTGTGTTTTTAGTTATATAATCGGCATGAGGTTTGTTTGCACAGAACATTATAGGCAAAGGAGAATTAATATCAGTGTCCCAGGTATATTGAACATAGTCATTTAAAAAAATTGCATGTTCGATTACAGCTTTTAATTGATATTCGCTTGGTAGTCCGCAATATCTTTTAATTACAATATCATGCCCATAAAAACTATTCGGGCGATGTATTTCGTTGGTCATGTAAGGTCTGTCTTTACAAAGACGATTTAGAATATCAGTCGTCATATTCATATCAGCGAAACTCTTACGGGTTAAAATGTTTCATTAAACAAAGCAAAACAAGCTCCCAAACCAAACAACTCCATAAAGACAGAACCGTGCCCAGACACATTGGCGGTCAATACAATGACCACTTCTGACTATATTCACGTTTACATCATTTAAATTGCAGAAATCAAGAGAATGGCATTCAGCCCAATGGGTTGTGCCGCTAACATTGCCCCAGATTCTCATATTTCATCTTTCCAAGATTCAAGCCACTCCATCAAGGCAAAATAATTTTTTTGAGAAGAAGCAGGAGTAGAAGCAAGAAACCTTTTCATAATCAGGGCGCGTTCATCTAAATCGTAACTTCTTTTAATATGGGCCCCACGCTCCTTCGGCGCCAGATAACGGGCGATAGATTTCACAACCAGATTTTTGGCTGCGCCCTGCCCGATATTCTCAAGTTCAGCCAGACGGTCAGCTACAGAATTGACCAGATAAGCAAATTCGTCGGCATATTTTTCGTCTGCGACAAAAACATCAAAGCCTTCATATCCTTCGCAGCCACCGTCAACGCGCTTTGCAATCTGGTTTGCCCCGTAAAACGTTAGAAGCCGTTTCCCTTTGCCTTCCATAGCCATAAACATTACCTGAAGGATTTCAAACGCAAAGAAATTTGTAATACCATTTACAGCAACTTCAAGCACACGCTTCCAAATTTCGACACGAGAAACCGAGTAGAAGGATGGGACATACCTATCCCACACTTCCATCATTCTATACGACGGAGTCTCACCAATTATCCCCTCATGGCAATCATTGTAATATTGAGGACAGGCTGAAAGAATGCCGCCAGGTCTCTCAACAGCAATATACACACCATGGCAATGTGAGTAATCTGAATTATTCTCCAAAAAAACAATGCACTCCTTAATCGCATCCGGAACAATATGCCGCTTGTCTGCACGCATTACGACATATGGAGTTTCAACATCCTGTATAGCATCATAAAGTTTTTCTATCCCCCCCTTTTCTGGCCAATGGTAGTATGTCACATTTTCATATTTATCGGCACCTTCAAACGGTTCTGTTGTTGAATCAACCACTATTATAGGAATACCGCTATCAGCGTACATCTCAAGCGCTCTTGCAAGATAAGCATGGCGAAAATGTGTAGGCAGAAGAATAGTAACATCACTTGACATATAAATCACTCCGATAATGTATTCTTTACATTAACAGATTCTTTAATAAACATATTTAAGAACTGTTCTATATTTTAAAACCCAAGTTGTACTTTAAGTACAAAACCACAACAATCAAATAATGAAATATTGCCGCAGGACTGATTTTAGCCAAAAGGGAGAATCGAACGACTGACAATCTCCGGTTCCAAATACAAATACCCACTCGATACTTCTTATGCAAGTTTTGCACCACTCCAACCTTAGCCATAGCCCTATTCCTGAGCAATCCATTACGCCACAGGAGCCTTCTTCCGGCTGCCCTGATGCCCTGCTACCAGAATTTAAGCATCCCTGCAGAAACAGAAAAACGGAGGCAACCTCCGCTTCTTCCAAACCGCTGATAATAAACCTGATTGCCATTTTGTCAGACCGCAGGTTTACTTTACTGCTCCTTGCTAATCACAGTTGGTCGGGATATGCTGCCCCGGAAAGTAAGCCTGATCTCCTGAAAACGGAAGCAGCAGCGAATGCAACAAACACTCTCTTTTTTTATTTCAACATGCACTAAATTAACCCAACTTTTTCAATCCCCAAAACCGAGTAATCGACCCAATAAGATTAAACAACCTTAGAAACTTTATGTAAAAAAACTGGATCAGAACGCAGAGGAGGCTCAGTTGAATATTGCAATAATAGGACTTGGCGGAATGGGGAGCAGACACCTGCAAGCAGCTCTTTCAGCAAAAATGACCCCAGTAGCTCTTTGTGATTTATCTCGCGAGGCGGCAGAAGCAGCAGCTGAGCTTCCATCAACACCACGCATATACACAGACTGGGAAAAAATGCTGAATGACGGCGGATTCGATGTACTGGTCGTTGCAACAAACGGCCCCAGCCACCACAAAATCATTCTGAAGGCGGCGGCAGTAAACTCTCCTTATATTTTTTGCGAAAAGCCCCTTTCCACCAGCGGTGCCAAGGCCAGAGAGATCGTTGCAGCCTGTAAAAAATCAGGTACAAAATTAGCAGTCAACTTAGCCAGACGACAGATGGACGCCTATATTAATTTAAAAAAATGTCTGCAGACAAATGTCATCGGAACAGTACACCATATCAATATCCATTGCGGGGCCGGCGGACTGGGCTGCCTGGGAACTCATTTTTTTGACCTGCCGGCATGGTTGTTTGACACTCAACCGGAGTGGGTGTCCGGAACTATCGACACAGCGCCTGCCCCCAATATTCGCGGAGAACATTTTTTCGACCCCGGTGGACAAGCAATGGTCGGCTACGGTAAAGAACTTACCGCCCATTTTTATCTTGCAGGCGACAGCACAGTTGTTTTTCGTGGCGAACTCATTGGAACCCATGGCTATATCTCTTTCGACGACCTGGGAAATGAAGGGATAGAAATGAAAATTTTTGCACGCCCTAAAGACCACTGGGATACCATACCAACCAGATATGTAGAACTTAAAGAGGTCCTTCCCGGCTTGAAGCCAACCAGTTTCGACATTATAGACTCCACCCGCAAGGGTTTAGAAGACCTTGTCAGCGAGGACATGCAAGACACTTGCACCGGTGCAGTTAATGCCGTGGATATTGTTATGGGGATTCATTTATCTGCCAAGTCGGGCCAATGGGAAAAAGTATCTCTCCCGCTCAGCGGCAACGACCTCAACTTTGAAATACCAATCACTTAGGAAACAGTATGAACAGTCGTATTATCCGTTTAGGATTGATCGGAACCGGATTTGTCGCTGCCGAGCACGTCAAAGTCATTAAAGAGAACCATCGGGCAGAAGTCGTCGGCTTGACATCCCGCACGTACAGTACAGCTGAAGCTTTTGCCAAAAAACACGGACTTCCCCGACCATATATAAATATATCCGAGATGGTCGCCCAAGCGAAGCCTGACGCTCTTATGGTCATGGTTTCACCGGACAACATGCATACAGCAAGTAAAGAAGCCCTCTCTTTCGGATTACCTGTTTTCATGGAAAAACCGGCGGGATTAACGCCGGAGCTGAATTTGGAACTGGCACATATAGCAGACCGAAAACAAATAAAAACAATGGTCGGCTTCAACCGCCGTTTCTATTCCATCTTCCGCAAGGGCATGGAAATAATAAAAAAACAGGGGCCATTGTATGGTCTGCTAATCGAAGGACACGAGCGCATAAATGCCGTCCATGCCGCAGGAAGATTTTCCGATGAAACCATCAAAAACTGGATTTATGCCAACAGCACCCACACCATTGACCTGCTAAATTTCTTCGGGGGAAAAATCTCAAAGATTAAAGGCAATGCCAGCAGCTGGCGGGAAACGGGCGGAGATCAATTCTCTGCATCCATTCAATTTGAAAATGGAGCAATCGGCACATATGTTTCTAATTGGCTGTCTCCAGGATGCTGGCGCACAGTTCTCTATGGAAAAGGAGTCTCCGTTGAATTTAAGCCACTTGAAAAGGGAGTTTGGACCGACAGCAATTTTAAAACGCACGACATTCTTCCAGACCGGTACGACGAAATGTTCAAGCCGGGTTTTTATCAGCAGATGGACAGTTTTCTAGACCTGATTGCAGACAAAAAGGTCGATCATATTCAAGACCTGAGAGGTGCCTTGCGTTCCATGGAATTGGCAGCCTCCATATCCGGAAACGTTATAAACAACGTGTGGGAGACAGAATAACCTCTGCTACTGCAAAAACTGATAAATGCTAATCAAGTACCGCATATGACAACGCAGGAGTGTAAGGAACCCGCTGAATATGAAGGTTCTTTATGCCGATACACTCAAGGACAGCGCGGGTTTCTCCCGGCCACTGTGCTTGATTTAATTCATCAAAAGCCAACACTGCTCCCTTGGGCATCCGCTCACGCAATGCTTCAAGTGCAACTTTAGTCGGCTCATAAAGGTCAAAATCAAGGTAAAGCAACGAAACAACCAAATGCTGGTTTTCAGCCACATAATCAGGAATTGTCTGTCTGGCATCACCTTTGACCAGTTCTACATTCGGGATATGCCCGATGGGCCGGTTAAGGTCATGCAAAGCGGCGCAGTCTTCAAGCTCCTTCTTGCCGTCAAACCGATAGCCCCCTTCTGTCTTATGTATAAGACCGGCACCTTCATCCTGACTGCCGACTTGCGGAAAACCTTCGAACGAATCAAAGCCGATCACCCGGCGGTTATGATTCGCAGGTTCATAAATAGACGACAGCTGGGCCCAGGTAAAAAGCCCTGCCCCCATAAAGACTCCGCATTCGACAATAGCACCATGGATAGGCAGTATCTGTTTGAAAATATGATCCTTTGCTAAAAATATGGACAAGGATTGACGCGAGACAAAACGGGGGAACATATCGAGTTTCTCAGCAGTACTACCTTGTGCGTTTTCAAAATGCTCCGCCATTCCGGATCTGAATGAATTATCTTTCGATGTCTGAGTAGCTGGATTACGTAAGTTAAAAGCATTATCACCCACGACAACCTATCCTTTTGTTCGTGTAGTTAGCACTTTGCCTCCGGAAACCCCGGTCACTAGCGTCTGACCTGATCCGATAACCGCGTCATCACCGATTTCAAGCTCCGGTTCAACGTATATTCCGGCACCGAAACGCACCCGGCTACCGATAGTAACATTACCAGAAGTATATACCCCGGGGCCGAAAGCACAGCTGTCACCCAATACATTGCCATGCTCAAGACAGACATTGGCCGACACAAAATTATTCGAACCAATCTGGGAGCAGGCACCGACATATGCTCGAGACAAAATAACATTGCCTGTTCCTAGTTTGACCATTGAGCGCACTTCGACATCAGGCGCAATAACATTTGCAAACGCATAACCTTCTGCTGACAATTGCTGAAACACCTTATCTCGTTCCTGAAGATTCCTGTTAAATGCAATCACCAGCACATCAAAAATTCCGTCAGCGCGGTCTTTTTCCTTTCTATCCTCAAAAGACCCGAGAACCGGGACCCCCAGGACCGACCGACCATGATATTGAGCATCACGGTCATATATCACTACCGGCAGCATATTCTCCATACGCCGGACAGCATCAATCACAATTAGTGCTCCACCGCCAGAGACGCCCCCCAGGATTGCCAGCCGTTTGGGGGCAGTAAGCCCACGCCTGTCTGTTCCAAGCTGATGTTTTTTCAACACAGAATGCACATCGGCCTCTCTAATTCGTTCGCCAGCAGGAACGGCAATATCAGAAGGGTCTATTCCATGACGCTGCATCAAGAGCTGTGCTTTCCGGGTCGGTATGGGAGCCTTATCTTCATGATCATCCTGATTATTACGCCAACCCTCAAAGTCGAAATCAGACACTTCGGATATTACAGCCAGTACTTCACCAGACTCTACAAATTCCCCCTCAGCGACCACCGGGAAAATATATCCGCCAAACTCAGCCTCTATCTCAATCGCGGCTTTTGTACTTTCAAGCACGCAGACAACTGTATTCGGTGAGATCTGATCTCCGGAAACGATTTCCCAGCTGACTAGTTGAGCTTCGGTATCATTGGTTCCCAAAAAAGGGGTTTGTAAAATCTGAATACTCATATGATCATCTCCAAAATTGTGCTCTCTATCTTTTCCGGTGTAACAACCACCTTGCGCTCATGTTCAGGAGTAGCCGGGATGACTTGAGATTGGGCAGACAGTCTGCGCACCAAAGGACAGGAAACTCTATCACGTCCTTGCATCATGAGAGCAACTATCTCTGCCCCCCAGCCAAAAGCCCCTGTCCCTTGCTCGATGATCAGCAGGGGAATCTTTGTATCAAGAGAAGACACCAGCCGGGTCAATTCTTCATGGTCGTTCACCCGCGCTACTGCATGAAGAAGACTGTAAATTTCTTCCTCAGCCAGCGCAGAAAGTACATCCCCCGCCATGGAGGCAGCTCCGCCATAAGCAACTATCTGGATATCCGCAGTATGCTCTTTCACTTCGTAATTACAAACACTGCAAGTCGCGAGGGGATCGGAATCCGCATTAATCTTTTGTAGCCGACCGGTTTTATAATCAAATAATGCTTTCGGATAATCGCCTTTATCTTCAATGAAAAGTGTAGGCAAATCATCTTTCAATACGGCATGATACAAAATTTCACCGGGATCATGCAGACGTGAAGGAGCTATGGCATTCAGTCCGGGAACCCCGAAGAAAAACTTCTCCAGACTTTGCGAATGAGTAGGCCCGTAACCGCGAATACCGGCCATCGGGGTCCGCAAAACCCATGGAACGGTAATATCATCACCGTACATCAGCGGAAACTTGGTTGCGCTATTTATAATCTGATCCGAGCAAAGAGTTAAAAAATCACCAAACATGATCTCGCCCACAGGGCGTTTTCCGCGCAAAGCCAGTCCGGTGCAAAGCCCGACGATAGCACTTTCAGAAATGGGGGTTTGAAAAACTCTGTCCGGAAATGCGGAGGACAGTCCTTTTGTTACTTTAAATGCCCCACCATAAGGATCACTTACGTCTTCGCCCAAAAGCACAACATCATGACTATCAGCGAAGGCACGCTGCAAACCGTTACGTATACTTTCAAGATAAAGCATACTAAACCTTCTCAAACAGCATTGCTTCAATTTTGGACAATTTCCGACCCCACTCTTCTTCCATATGCTCTATTTTATCCGTGCGACCATCACGTTCAGCTTTCAGGAATATTGGATCACGAGTACGCAATTGAGCAATCTCGCCTGCAGTACGAGTATCGTCACCCTTGGAATGCGGACCAAAACGGCAGGTATCAAAAAACAGCATCTGCGGACCAACCAGCTCTCTTACCTCGCTGAAGATGGCACGAGATGCTTCATAGACAGCATCAACATCCTGCCCGTCAATTCGGGTAACAGGAATGCCGAAAGGCATGGCACGGGCAGCCAAATCACCGGCATGCTGCACACCAGCAGGCGTAGTCTGGGCAATGCCATTATTCTCGACCATAAAAATCATCGGCAGTTGCCAGAGCGCCGCAATGTTCATTGCCTCGTAAACCACCCCCTGACCGAAGGTGCCGTCCCCCAGACAGACGATGGACACCGCCTTGGAACGTTTATGCTTTTCTGCAAGAGCCATCCCGGCAACAATAGGCACTCCTGCGCCCTGAATTCCGTTCGTATAAAAGTTGTTGCGCCGAATATGCTGACTGCCGCCAACCCCGCCGCAAACCCCGCACGGCAATCCCGCGACTTCCGCGATAAGCCCGTCGATGTCACCGCAATAGCCTAAATAATGCCCATGACCACGATGGTTGGAAAAAATAATATCACGTTCGGGATCAATGGCTGCAGCCACCCCAATTGCGCAGGCCTCCTGGCCAATGCAGGTATGTACGGTTCCGGAAAGAAGACCTCTGGAGAACATATCCAGCAGATGTTTTTCCACCGAACGCACCATTATCATACCTGCCAGCAGGTCGCAACGATCGTCCCAATAATTATTAGTTTCATCTTGCATTGGCATCCTCGCCGGAAGAACTCACACATCAAAAAATAAAATCGGTAAGCTTAGAATCTCACGTCTGCAAACGGAACTAAGTAACCATCAGTTCAATACGGGGAAGAACAGCAGCCTGACTAAAGTCACAGAAATCATAATTACAGATGATCCCTTTCTCGCTTATCTGGCGGTGAGCATCCAGGACTCTTTTGCGCTTAACTTCTTCATCTACTTTTCCGGCAAATTTTGAAGCTGGAATTTTGGCTGTCTCCATAAACCCGCTAATAAGTACATATTTAGGTTTATACTGACAGATGAAGTCCACAGTTTCCTGAAACTGTTCTTCGGTTTCACCAGGAAATCCGGCGATGATATGTGTCTCTACCTCGGAAAAACCTGCCTCTTTAATACCGTCAAAAAGTTTGACCAGATCAGCCTTGGTATAGTTTCTGGCCATACTTTTCAAAACTAAATCTGAAGCGGACTGAATTGGGGTTTCCAGAAGGAATATAGTCCCATCCTTCAACCAGCCGACAAAAGAATCCAGATACTCGAGAAAATGGACAGGATGAAGATTCCTGATTCCCAACTCAATACTAGGGATCTCATTTTTGAGCATGTTCACCAGTTCAGGAAAGCTCGAACCGATGTCTTTACCATACTCCCCGAGAAGGTCACCATGAAGTACTACTTTATATATATTGCTTTCTTCTACAGCCTGCTTGCATTTGGCGATAAGCTTTTTGAGCGGAAAACTGCGATATTTTGGAAAGGCCAAAAGTTCGGCACAATATGTACAACCAAATGTGCACCCCTCAGAGATGAAGAGCTTTATGAATTGATCACAATGGGTTGTTTTGATCTGAGGATTATCCTTTTTGAATTCCTCAATAGAAACATCTAAGGCCTTTTCGACCAAAGGGCGCTGGGCTTCATCCAGATCAACGCCGAACAAATCTTTCATTGCCTGAGCTTCATTAATCCATTCAAAATACTCACCCTTGAAGCCTTCTCTCATTGCCTCCACATCAATTGAAGGCAGGCAGCCACAAGCAATTACCCTTTTCCCAAATTCTTCCTGATATTCGTTCAAGACATTAACACTGTGAGTCCTGAAGTCAGACCGAAAAGCGCACGTCCAGACCAAAATAACATCACTTTCCTCAGGAGCGCCGACAATTTCGTGTCCGGTCTCGAGTAAAGCATTTTTATATTTGCCAACATCAGTTTTACGCATTGCGCAAGAATTTATGGAGCGAAAAAAGACCTTCATGATATACCTACTTAATAAAATATGCGGTAGGAATTGAACTCAGGGGCATTGTTTTCAATACTGGTTTTTCTTTGTCGGCGAAGTATTCGTCAAAAGCAGAACCTTCCCCGCCCCATTCATGCATTCCATATTCGTCTAAAATTACCATTCCGCCGGGGACAACAAGAGGATAAAAAGCTTCCAGTGCAGCTTTGGTGGGCTTGTATATATCCACATCCAGATGCAGCAGGGAAATACGCAATCCGGGATTATTTTTTACGTATTCTTTTGCAGTATCTTCAATATTTCCGACTACAAGCTCTACTCGTTTGGCGCGGGGAATGAAGCTATCCTTATGGAACGTATCAATATGCTCAAGTAGTTCATCGTAGTACGGAGAAGAATCCCAGCCGCCTTTCACCTTGGAACGCAAAGGATTTTCAGGACCATCCTGCTCAACCAATTCGGGGAATCCGGCAAAGTTATCAAAACCTATGACCTTCCGGATTCTGTCTCCCGGACAAAAAATTTCCAGCAATTTGGCCCAGGTCAGCAGACTGCTACCGCGGTATACACCACACTCAACAATAGATCCGGGAGAATCCTTGATCATTTTGAACAATTCATAATGAACCAGAAAGCGACTCATATTGACACGTCTGACATACAACGGAAAAGACTCCAAAACATCTCGAAGAGGCATTTTGTGTTCGGTAACAGCCTGTTCAATGCTGTTCCAAATTTCATCATCATACGAAAACATACCGCCGACTCGTTCTTCTTTCTTTCCCATTTTTACCGCCTGTTTTATTAAATAATTTGCACAATATTTTGACAGAAACAATCCACAGCACTCATACTGCAGCTATTATACCAGCCCAGAAACCTATTCGGCACAACCGCTAGAGATCTTTAATACATCTCAAAAAACCATCCGGACAGGCAGTCATCACAAGCTTGTTTTCAACAAAATGATCTATTTCGAATCGTCCATTTTTCTTAAGGAATTCCCACACTGCAGTTTTGGCGTTGTCCCCTTTTCCCCAGGAACGCTGAGGAAAAGAATCGTTATCCAGATCTTCAATCACGGTATCCATCACAACCAGATAGCTGCCTTTGTCTACCAGAGAAGAATACATTTCAAGTTCCTTGAGCACATGGCTGTGGGTATGGTTGGAATCAAGAATGACCATGATTTTCTCAAACCCTTTACTTATATCCTGTACTTTTTCAAAAGTATCATCTGCCACAGAAGAGCCGTCCACCAGAATAATCTCTGAGGACAGGGGATGATTTACGATGATTTCTCTATTATGCTCCCGAATATCAATATCAATCCCAACAACCTTCCTGACTCCTCCCAACAGCCGCAAAAGAGAAGCATGAAATATAAGTGATCCACCATGGGCAACTCCAGTTTCAATAATCAAGTCCGGCTTTACATCCCAGATAATCTCCTGCAGTGCCATCACATCCTGCGGCAACTGTATTATAGGCACTCCCAACCAGGAAAAATTGTATGAGTATTTATATTTTACAAACTTTGGATATAGCTTCTTGTGCACATTTTCCGACAACTCAGTGTCATTGGACATTTCTCTTATAATTTTTTCATCATTGGCTATTCTAGGCATAAATCATCACCTCATGGCTGTCCTGTCAGGAGCTGCATCAATATCTTTTGCAGTAAAAAACGGCATCTTAATTTAAACACATGACACCATATCGTTTAAGTTGTCAAACCCCGAAACACAACCTAACCATCTGTCATTTATTACCTTTCACCTTACTGTTCCCATTAGAAGCAAGATTAAGTTCAAAGCTTGGTTTGGAGCACTATATACAATCATCAAACTACTTAGAACAATTATTTGAATGTATGTGCAACTCGGGAATAGCCGTAACAAACACCCCGCCCCATTCACTGATATAGTGGTGTTCGCACTTGATTTCCCCCGCAATATTCCAGGGCAGAATCAATACGACATCTGGTTTTTGATCCCGCAGATGAACCGGTTCGTATACCGGAATATGCGATCCGGGCATATACATCCCCTGCTTGCTTGCTGCCTTATCAACACAAAAAGAAATCAAGTCGGACTTTACTCCGCAAGTGTTGAGAAGAGTGTTCCCTTTAGCTGCAGCCCCGTATGCGGCAACAGTCTTGCCCTGCTTTTTTTGTTCCAACAAAAAATACAGCAGATTATTCTTGGCTTCTTCAATCTGGTGCTGAAAATTTTCATAATAGCCAAGGTCTTGCATCCCGGCCTGCTTCTCACTTTTCAGCATTCGCGACACGGCAGGAGTTTCTTTATACTCGTCCCCGTCTTTATGAGATGCGAAAATTCGTAATGACCCGCCATGGGTGGACAGCTGCTCCACATCAAAAATATACAGCCCGTGCATCTCAAAAATCTGACTCACTGTAAAAAAAGACAAATATGAATAATGCTCCTGATAGATCGTATCAAATTGATTGTTAGCGACAAGCTCCATCAGATGTGGAAACTCCATGGTAACGACCCCACGAGTGGATAACAAGATCTTCACCCCTCTTACAAAGTCGTTTATATCAGGCACATGAGCCAAAACATTATTGCCAAGCAGAAGATCTGCCCGCTTTCCCTCTTTCACGAGCTTGTCAGCCAGCGCAGAAGTGAAAAACTCCTTCAGACACGGAATACCTTTGGCTTCTGCAATACACGCAGTATTAGATGCAGGCTCAATCCCCATACAAGGCACGCCCGACTCAACACAATGCTGCAACAAATACCCATCATTAGATGCAATCTCCACGACGAGAGAATCTGCATCAAGCCCAAAGCGTTTCTGCACCATGGCTACGTATTTACGTGCATGCTCCACCCATGAAGAAGAGGTTGAGGAAAAATAGACATAGTCATCTTTGAAAATTTCAACGGATTTTTTATGTTCCGCAACCTGAACAAGGAAACATTTTTCACAGACATAAACATGTAAGGGGTAATATATCTCTGGCTCATTTAACTGCTCACCAGTCAAAAAGGCATTTGAGACCGGCTGGTGGTATAAATTCGCGAAACCATGATTGAGCGGAGTATTACAATGCCTGCAATTCATATATTAATCCCTGAAAAATTTTGATCTATAAGCGGAGATTTCAAATCTCTCTCTGAAATATTCTGCGGGGGAAGCGGCCAGTCTATGTCTATTGCCTGATCATTATAAAGTACCCCACCCTCGGACTCAGGAGTGTACATTGCCGTGTGAAAATACAGCAGACGAGTGTCCCTTTCCATAGTTTGAAAGCCGTGGGCAAAACCTTCAGGAATAACAAGAGCCCTTTCATTTTCCGCTGAAAGGACTTCCCCATACCAGTGTAAAAAAGTTAGAGAATCCTTGCGGAGATCCACAGCGACATCAAAACAGCGCCCCTGTATACAGCGCACGATTTTGTATTCAGCATGGGGTGGATACTGAAAATGCATCCCCCGTATGGTCCCTTTGTCATAGGTGCATGAAGTATTTATCTGAACAATGGGTTTGTAGACTTCAGCTTGCTTCAATTCTTCTGTACAAAACAGTCTGGTGAAGGAACCTCTATCATCCTTGAATGTAGTAGATTCCAACAAAAACATTCCCTTCAGAGGACAAGGAGTAACACGCATCGATATCTCTTGGATTAAAATTCAGACACTCAGCAAGCATATAATTTTAAGAACTATGCCTTTCCCTGCACACAAAATCTGTGCCACACCTATTTTAAAGACAGGAAGGCCTCAACCTGCTCAAGACACAAAGCAAAAGCATCTTCCCCGTTCTCCCATCTCAAGTACCAATCTGCAGTCCATTCGACGCTTTCAGCAAAAGACAATCTGGGCTGCCATTGAAGCTTTGCGGACGCCTGAGTGCAATCCAGCCCCAAATAAACAGCTTCATGAGGATGCTCTTTCGAATCACAGACCACTTTGCTTCCGTCCCAGTAAGACGCAAAACGCTCAACCATTTCACCCACGGTGTGCGTTTCCTGCTGCAAGGGTCCGAAATTCCAGCCATGACTGTATTTCTCAGGCTCGCCAGCCATTTTTTCAACAAGCAATAAATATCCGTATAACGGATCAAGCACATGCTGCCACGGCCGCGTCGCTCTCGGATACCGGATCGATACAGGATCATTTTTAACAAACGCCCTGAACATGTCAGGTATTAAGCGATCTGCGGCAAAGTCACCACCGCCAATAACATTACCCGCCCGAACAGAAGCAAGGGCCTGTCCTTTGTCAGAAAAAAAACTATGCCTATAAGCGTGGGTGACAAGCTCTGCACAACCTTTGCTGGCTGAATACGGATCATCACCACCGATGGGATCAGTCTCAACATACGGATGAGGCCTGCCGACATTATGATAACATTTGTCGCTGGTAACAATTACTGTACTAAGGACACTAGGGGTAAAGCGGACCGCTTCCAGCAATGAGGCGGTACCCATGATATTAGTCTGCAGGGTATCCAAAGGAGATTCATATGAATGACGAACAAGGGACTGGGCCGCAAGGTGTAAGACTATATCCGGCTCATAATCCTGCAATGTCTTCTGCAGAATAGACTGATCAATAATATCAGCATGGGTATGCTGAATATGTTTGAAAAAACGGCCAGCGTCCCAAAGACTGGGCTCTGAAGGTGGAGCAAGCGCATAGCCGCAAACATTTGCGCCTAAAGCCTGAAGCATGCATATCAGCCAGCTGCCCTTAAACCCCGTATCTCCGGTGATGAAAACACGCTTATCGTTATAAAATCTTACCAAATTTTCCATGGAGCCTTTCCTGCGTTCCACAAACCATTCAACCGCTCTGTATCACGCATTGTATCCATCCATCCCCAGAAGCCGTCATTTTTGTAGACCATCAGTTCACCTTGATTCGCCAGCTTTTCGAGAGGGCCATACTCAAAATCACAGTCCTCATCTGTACTCAGATAGTCAAACACTTTTCGATTGAGCACAAAGAAGCCGCTATTCACATAATTATTTTTTGTCTCGCTTGGCTTTTCTATAAAACTGGACACCTGATCACCATCCAGGCGCAGTTCTCCAAATTGATTTGCAGGAGAAGCTCCGGTCAGGGTGGCTATTTTTCCGTGAGAATGGTGAAATTCTATCAAGGCATTTACATCAATATCAGCTACACCATCGCCATATGTAACCATGAACGTGTCGCCTTTGATATATTTTTCAATTTGTTTAAGGCGACTGCCTTTCAAATTATGGGCCCCGGTATTGGCAAGAGTCACCGTCCAATCCGCCTCGGCATGGTGACCGTGAGAACGCAGGGACTCCGGATTTCCGAGCTGAAGCGTTATGTCATTACTCATCCATTCGTAGTTTACGAAATAATCCTTAATAACCTCACCCTTATACCCAAGAGCGAGAATAAACTCATTGTGGTTGTAGTGGGCATAGATTTTCATAATATGCCAGAGGATAGGGCGTGCCCCAATTGTAACCATGGGCTTTGGACGAAACTCCGTCTCTTCGCGAAGTCTGGTTCCAAGTCCACCACAAAGAATGACTGTTTGCATATACTCTCCTACTTTTTTGCACTGCAGATAAACACCGTTGCGATCATTACTTGTTACTTAGGGAATTCTTTAATGCCAAAACTATTTTTTGCACCTCATGCTGTGTCAATCCTAAGTAACTGGGCAGGTTGATTCCTCGTTGATACAAATCATAACTAACAACATTTTCCGGAACACTCTTATACATAGGAAACATACTAACAGGATAGAAAAAAGGCCTTACAGCAATTAATTTTGCATTCATACGGTCAATAACGGAGTCCCTTTTCTCCAGCGTCATATCCCATGAACGCCCAAAGACTACAGTGGGCATCCAGTATCCGTTAGTCGTATTTGCGGGCTCTTCGTTGAGACTGATATCAGGAACCCTGGCAAACTCTTCTTTATACCAAGTAAAAACTTCCCGTTTACTGGCAATCAATTCATCTGCTCTTTCAAATTGAGCAAGACCGAGGGCTGCATCAATGTTGGACATTTTATATTTAAGGCCGATCTCATCCACCCAGAAAAATTTAGCGCCGGCTTTTCGTCCCTGATTCTCAATAGCGCAGACTGTCGCAGCAAGATCTTCTCGATTGGAAAGCAGGATACCGCCCTCCCCCGAAGTCAAAGTCTTAGTTCCATGCAAAGAAAACACGCCAAAATCTGCAACAGTGCCCGCATAACGATCACCCCACCTTGAGCCGATTGCCTCTGCAGCATCTTCAATAACAGGCAGGCCGTGCTTTTCCGCCACATTCATAATCGAGTCCATATTGCACATATTTCCATACAGATGGGCGGCGATAACGGCTTTTGTCTTCGGGGTAATACTTGCTTCAATTTTATCAGGATCAAGGCACCAAGTGTCTTCCTTCACGTCAACAAATACAGGTGTTGCCCCTGTCCAGCTGACAGGAAACACACTCCCCACCCATGTCGTGTCAGGGACAATCACTTCATCACCGGCACCAATTCCAAGCGCCATAAGTGCCATGTGCAATGCGCCGTGGCAGCTGGAGACCGGCCAGACATGCGGAGAGTCAAAAAAAGAACCTAGATACTCTTTAAATCTGGAGAGATAACCATAACATTCAGCCCCCCAGCCGTTGGTGACGGCATCAGTAACATAATCAATCTCATGCGAAGTTATGGAAGGTTTTGCGCAAGGTATATTCATAGGCATACGCGGGCTCCTCTAACAATCAATACAATCCACCTTAATCTTACATAAAAACGGTCGCTCACAACACCACTGCACATATCAATTTAATTTCTCTGTCTAATTACAAAAAAAACATGCTACACATCCACATATTCTTTTTTCAATCTAGACAAAATAATTTGACAATTTTTGCAGAACTCGATCTGTGTTAATTTTCCGGCACTCATCAACGACCTGTATTCCTGAAACATTCCACGATTATAAATGGAAATAGGATCCTCTTTCAAAACATTTCCAATCATATTCAGTCCCTTATCATCCCCACAACATAACCCCACATCACCATCTATAAACACAATCATGCGCTGCAGTAAATCCGTACAGACAAGCCTGGTCTGCTCTGACATTTTTTTTAATTCGTGATATCTTTTTTGGATGTTCTCTGAATCAGAGGCTTTTTCAGCCCAATTATGCAGATCAAAATAACTCACTTGATCTCCATATTTAGAAGACAACAAATCTGTCCAATAAGCATAGTATTCATCCCACTCATCGGCATTTGATTCCTGTCTTATCATTCGCATAATTATCTTTGTTTCACCCAATTCACCTCTCAAATGAATAAACTGCTTAATATTCTTAACCACCTCGTCATAATTAACTCCACGCCGAATACTCTCGTGAGTCTCTTTATTTAAACCGTCCAAGGAAAATATAATTGTATTAAGTCCACCAGTTATCAACGAGGCTGAGAGTTCTTCAGTCAAAAAAGTTGCATTTGTAGCAAACCCCACTCCATTAAAACCATTTTTTTTTGCCGTATTAACCTTTTCTACAATACCTTTATCCATCAGAGGCTCCCCCATCCCATGGAGAGTCAAAAACTTCATTTTATCAGCATAAGGTTTAAAAGAATCCAGAATTGCAGAAAATCTATCGATTGACATTATTCCCTTCCTGTCAACCTCATCAATGGTGCACATGGTGCACCTTGCTGAGCAGTATCCTGCTACAATCTCAATCTGAAGATGTTCCGGTATAATCATAACTACCTCAAAGTATAGGTTAACCAAACGAAAAAACACAGTAAACCACGTAATCAGCTGAATAAATGTAAACCTTCTGTTATGCCACCTACTTCTGCGCAAAAATCAATTGCCTGTTCAAGACTGTGGGATATTTTATAACCTAATCTGAGCGATCAGCCCGCCTGACACAACATCACGGCTGGCGTATCCTTTCGTTTTTATTTACACTTTCATCCAGATAACAACCAAAACAATTTCACCCATTTGGTGGAGTCTGGATGTCCAAACGCAAACACAATAGATCAATCATTGACGATGTCCAGACCACGAATGACTGCCTGACGGGGCGGGCTGGACTTAACCTCTTCGTCCGCTATCTCTGTGGCATTAATCTTTTCCCGCACATCAATCGTCTATTTGGTTCCATGAGAAAACATCCCAAGGAAGCCCCCATCGAGGAGCTGTTCAAACAGGTGCTTTGTTTTCTCTTTGACGGCACAAGTCGCCATCTCGCACACTTCGATGTACTAACCAAGGACTCAGGATCACCCGTCCCGAAGTGGTTGAGCTGAACATTGACACCATGGTTATGTACAATGATCAAGCCCCGAAACGCCACGGCGTCAAGCCTACCTACAAAAAAGTTAAGGGCTTCCAGCCTCTTCAGATGACTTGGGGGCGCTACATTATTGATGCTGTCTTTCGTGGCGGAGACAAGCATTCCAATAACAGCGACACTGTCGAGAAAATGATCCGCCATGTGGTGCGTATGATCCGCACCCGCTACAGCGAGTCCGTCCCTATCATCATCCGTATGGTGATCCTGCTACAATATTGCGGACACAAGGTTAAGGCACTATCCTGACATTTACAGGAGAAGCAAATGTCCCGAGAGAAACGGCTAAATAATTTTATTGCTGATACGAATCTTTCTTCCCTTAAAAGTTGGGAGCAAACAACGAATGTATTTGACTTGATCGCCCTAAGCGAAACTAGAGTATCCGCATTTTTGGCATGGCTATTTAATCCCAAAGAAAGCCATGCTCTATTAGACATGTTTTTAAAAAGACTTCTCATAGAAGCAATGGGGGCTTCATCCCAATCTAATTCTTCACTTAATTCCGTTTTTGAAATTGAAACAGCATGTTTTTCCGAGGCTCTTGTTTATACGGAATTCCCGACTTTAAATGGGCAAGAGAAGATTGATATTGTAATCATAGATGAGGCAAATGGACTCTGCATTTTCATTGAGAACAAATACGGATCTACACCTCATGACAATCAGTTAAACAAATACTACGAGGCCTTAAGTAATACATATAAAGACTATGAAACTATTTTCATCTATTTAGATTGCAAAGACAAAGCAATTACCGAGCAAGAATGGATACAACTGAATTATGACTGGATATATATTTTTTTAGAACAGGTTGTAAGAAATAGAATGGTAAATGGCCCAGCTTTCAATATAATTCAAGATTTTTACTGCCATTCTTCAGATGATTATTCACTCGACCCAATCTATACTAACTCAGATTCAATCCTAACAAATCTTTACAACGAACATAACAACTTCATTAATGACATAAGGAGCTATGAATATAGTTCAGGTAAATATGTGACTGAGATCACGTATACAGACATACTGGATGAAGAATACACAAGTTATGGGTATATCCTATACAAAACGTACAAAACACACGAAAAAGTCATCAGCACACTTCTTACAATGTCTGAGTGGACTAATCTCTCTGATCAAATTTCACATGATATTAGGGATTCAAACCTTATTGAACAAAGGTCCACAGGGATATTCTTCACCACCCCGCAAGCAGTACAAATAAATGAAGAGAGCAACATTGATGACTGGCCTTTCTGCGTGTGTTGCATAACAACGCACAATAAGTCTAAAGAACATGCTGAATATGAAATATACTTAAAAATTCATAAATCTTATTCTTATTTGTTTTCAAAAGAAATTGAGGAAGAAATCTCTGACAATCGTAAAAGAGATTGGTTCAGGATAAAAAGATTTCAATTTAAAGAACTTAACGCAAGCTATCCTCTTAAATTGTATAAACTTCTTGAAGAGCGACTTCTGTTAAATGGCATGTAAATTTCACCAACATCTATTTTAAGATTTTGTATGAAATGTTAAAATAAGTAATAGATATATATTTAAAGGTTGCTTAAAACCCTTTAATATTCACTAAGAGGTTTTATGTATGGCACCTCTCCTAAATAATATTCTTTCTCAAGATCTTTAGTATTCACAGGAATTCTAATCAAAGAATCTTGAGCTTCTTTAATTGCTCCCGGAGCATGCCAATAAAGCATTGTTTGCCATGAAAAACCATTCAAAGTGAGAATAAAAGATCGAAGATTGTGTTGTTCAAGTCCTACAACAGTCCAATTATGCGAATATTTTTTAATACTATTCAACATCATATCCGCATGCTTTTTCGAAAAGAAAATAGGAATGTGCCAGCTTCCATCAGAAATGCGATTTGCGTAATATGTACCCGTATTAACTCCGTCGCGCACATCCATAATAGTCCAAAAAGGCTGTCCGACATTAGAATCAGTGGGTCCAGCAACTGCCATTAATCGATTTGCTAAAAGCAGTCCTATGGCAGGAAGATCCTGAGGGGTTAGCAACAATAAATCATGATCTTCGCCGAAGTCCAGCGCACCTCGCTGGTAGCCTGAAGTGTATTAGTTCCGACTTGATCTGACATTTCCTCTTGAAACAGAAGAGGTTCTCCTTTTTGATGGAAGTGCAAACGAACCATCAAACCAGACACTATGCCCAAGGAGAACCACATGTCCAGTTTCAATCAAAACATCATAAAACACAAGATTGGTCTGCTGAATCTGGCTGAAGAGCTTGGTAATGTTTCCAGAGCTTGCAAGCTGATGGGTTTTTCTCGCGATACTTTTTATCGGTAT
>RDSB01000031.1 GCA_004923195.1 Marinifilum sp. JC120
ATTTTCTAACATCTCCGATCAGCGCCCTTCTTGCTACAGCATCTTCTGAAGACCATTCGATCAGTGCATAACCGTAGATTGTTTTTTTTGCGTTTGTCACCCTAACAGTAACAACACGAGTTGAATGGGCCGGAATATCAAATTCTTCAACTCCTGCACTTATATGAGTAGAGCTTCCGGAATTATTACCTGAGAGAACAATCAAATACTGTGGAACTTCATAACCATCATGATCATAGGGAGTAACTTTGCACTTTAAATTGCTGCTAGTAATATTACTCAAATAAATATTGGTCCGGTAAAATTTCTTACTGTTATCCCAAAACGTCATAAACGGAACCGTGATTCCACCCTGCGGAACAAAAGTTCCCTGCGCAAACACACTACTGCACATCAAAACCACCATTACTGCGGACATCAGGCCCGCGCGAATCAGTTTCATCATCTGTTTTCTCCTTTAGTGATTAATTAAATTAAAACATAACCTAATCTCTAATCGGACATCCTTCTTATAAATTTATGTTCTCTGTGATACAATTCTCAATTAATACTAATTGAATGTATTTAAAATGAGGAAACACAAAGCAGACATTGGCCTTTGACAACGAAAGCCATTTGCGGCAAATTCCGGATATTAGATATCAACCCCTCAAGGAGATACCATGAGCGAAACTATTGAAGAATTGACCATACATTACGAAGAAGACGGCCAAGTAATCGTCAAGGAACTGGACAAGGCCGTGCTGACCAAAGGCGCATGGACCACCATCATGTTCCGTTATAAGCAGTTGGACCGCAAAAGCGGTGAATACGGCAAAGACATGTACACCATCCGCCGTTTCCGCAAGATGAAAGGCGAATACCGCCCGCAGTCCAAATTCAATATTTCCAGCCCGGATCAGGCCCGTAAGATCATTGATGCCCTTGAAGGCTGGATCAAGGATGTTGAAGCTTAATTTCCGCTAATCAATATTGCCGCAGGGCAATAAAAAAACTCCGCCCGGATAACCGGACGGAGTTTTTTATTCACCCAAAACAGCAAACCTGCCGTGGCTTACTCTTCAAAAAATTCACCATAATATTCAAATACGCCGGGATAATACTTTAAAACCATCCCCCGGTATTCTCCACTTTCCTTCAATTCGGCAAAAAAACTATTGAATTCTCGCAAAAGTTCCGGGGAATCCTTGCGGAAAGCAACCCCCATGCGTTGCTCTTCTGATACCGGTCCAAGTACTCTAAACACCCCTTTCCATTTGCTTAAAGCAACAAGAGCATTCGGCACATCAATCAAAGAAACATCTACCAATCTTTTAAGCAAAGCCGGGGCAAGATCATCCAAAGATCCTGGAAAATCATACACTCTGGCTGCAACACGATCAATTCCATATAGTTCGGGTGCTATACAAGTTTTCGCCTTGCCCATGACAAGCTGACCTTTAAGCAGGGACTTAACTTCCCGAATCTTTACCTCAAGGCTCTTTTCACTCTCGACCGATTTGAGCGGAGAATCTGACAAAGCAATACACCAAACCTGAGTGGGAAATGTCGGATTAGAATAGTCAACTATCTTCTCGCGCCATTTAAGGATGGTCAGCCCGGTGGCAATAACATCCCCCCTGATCTCTGCCCGGCCGAGAAGTTTGACATCGTCACCAACGGGATAAATATGGCTTCCGGTCAGATCCCCGAACACTCTGGCCCAGTTGGATTGCACGAATTCGTAACGGACACCCAAATGACGGGCAAAACGCTGCATGAGTTCCACATCAAGCCCGGATTGCTGCAGCGTAACAAATTTTGCATAAGGGATACCGAGATGGCGCAACACCCCTCTCTTTTTGAAATCTTCCAGTTCAGACGCCAAAACACGCGCAGCTGCAATTGAAAAAAACAACGCAAATGCACAGAAAAAACTAAAACACAGCACTAATTTTCTAGACCGCTTCGCCCGAACATCTGTCAAACCCCAGCCCCTCCTGCAACTCTATACTAAATATTGTTGCTAACACCTTACCCCCGAAACAGACCGCAACAAAAATTCACACTTTAGAAACACACAAAGCACTATAAACAAACCTACCTGTTAAGTGCAATGGACTAAGCATCAATTTACGGTATACGCCCCGCCGGGCTCAACTTTCTGTACAGTGGAATTTGAAATGGTAAACCAAAGAAATTCACTGAATTTAGCCCCTACCTCATTCTTTTCACTGTAAGTACACCCGACCAGCCAACCGGCATCAGTGTAATAACAGTCAGTAGCAGAATCCATCTGCAATGATTCAGGATACATAGAATTTTCACGCAAATATCTTTCGACTTCAGGGTAAAATTTACGATCAGCTGAAAGCTGCGGTTTAGGACCGAATTTCTCCAACTCTTTCATAAAAGCTGCATACTTTTCCCGGTAACGCTCATATTTGCTTTTATAAAGTTTCTCTCCGGGGTTGAGCTGTATCAACTCTTCGTAAATATCCATATTGGCCTTAAAGTCACGCACCGGAAGGGCCTGCGCCTGAGCATACAACTTTCGCTCCAGCTTTTTACGCAATTTTTTATCGTATCCCTTTAATTCCTTGCTATACTTTCTGTTCGCGGGGTCCAGATCAGCCAGTTCAGCATAATATTTGGCAAGATCGGCATAATTCCACTTGGAGGTCCTATCAATGCGATCAAGAAGATCTTTTTCCGTGGCAAGTTGAATCATGGCCCTCAATTCATCATTCATGAGTTCCTTGTTCTGCTCGGCCACGGTCAAAGCTGTCTCCGCATTACCGGTTTCAATAAGCCTTTTCATGGCTTCGATAACCTTGGCCCTTTGCCCATCATTTTTTTCCGTAAGGATACGCTCCTGTTCAACCCTGTTCTGCTCGGTAATTCGGGCTTTTTCCTCGGCAATGGACTGCTGCACAGTAAAAATAGTGTACCCGGCAGCAATAAGGAGAATCCCCCCGACAATACTGCCCAGTAAAATCTTCCGCGACTTAATGAATTCTTTAATGGTTTCCATGTTCATGGCAGCAAAGATACGGATAGGACTTTTACCCGTCAACATAACATCTACCCAAACCTCTTTTTTTATTTTCCGCTCTAAACAATTCTTAAGGTAGGCCGATATGATCCATATGGAAGGAAAACGGTCATGCAAATAAACGCATCAGCATTAAAAAGCAATTACGGAGCTCCGACATTACTGGACAATGGTTCTCCGCTTTTGGGCGGGAGCCGAACTTCAGGCGTAAGAGCGACGCGCCTGAATGTTTCGGCCTCGCCCGTAAATACTGCTGACCAATTTGCAGAACTGATCGCTCAAAAGACCGTTAATCCGGACAAAACAAGCAAAAATCAGAAAGGGGCCGAGGGAGATGTTCAAAATCCCAAGGACCCTTCTGATCTGGCCGGAGCACTCGCCAACGCAGCCGACTTCATCGAAGGTAAATTCGGACACGAAGCCGCAACCGCATTCAAAGGTATTGTCATCGCTAATTCAGGGGACCAGATCACTGAAGATTCCCTTAGCAACGGCTTGTTGAAATCAATCCAGTTTATTGACCGCAATTTCGGCTTTGCCGCCGGGGATCAGGTCATGGATAATTTCAACTCCAACCTTAACAACACCATGAATGAATACTTCGAAAACGGGCTGCAAGAGCACTTCTTTGCCGCCAGTCCGGACAGCGGAGTACAGACGACCCTGAAAAATACTTTTGCTCAGGTCAGCCAGCAATTTGGTGAAGATACTGCCGAGAACATTAAAAGCCTGATTGAAGAAGTACTTGAAGACGATGGAAAAAGTCTTGATTCCCTCAAGAAGGGACTTGATAAAGGTTTGTCCGAGGCAGAAAAAAATAATCCCGGAATCACCGACCTGACCGCTCCCCTTGCTGCCGGGGAAATCATGGACAAATTGCAATCCGGCAGCTCTTTTGCCGCGCCTGCTCCCGGCTCCGTACTGAATATTTCAGTATAACCAGCTCCCAACTCCCCCTTATCCCGCGGAAAACCGGGTTTAATTAGCCTTATTTACTATTCAAGACCATTTTTTTTTGCTAACAAAAGGAATCCAGTTCAATAAGCATTAAACGGAGGAGTAAGGATATGAGCTTTTTCTGGTTTTTCTTCGGCCTCGCAATGACTATTGCTGCAATTGCTTTTATTAAAGTCGGCAGCAACGAAGACTAGTTATTACGATTAACGGGTTGGCCCGTTACCATTTTTTAAAAGTCCGCTATATGCGGGCTTTTTTTATGCTCTACTTTCGGGTAATTATTCATAAGATTCTTGATACCCAAATAAACAATACGGACGGCTTGTGAGCAGACAAGAAATACTCAATCAGTTAAACAAACACAGCCACGCATGGCGGATTGTCCCCAGCTTCATCAAAAATGATCAGGGTAAACCTGAGTTTGAAATGCTGCTGGCAAATGCGGAAATGCAGGACCCCGGTACTGCCTCTCTTCATTTCCGGGAAACACGCTGCGGAGGATTCGAATACGCTTCCAGAGCATTTCTGCATGCCCATTTACAGCCAGGAGATCTCTTTATTGATGTGGGAGCCCATTTCGGACTCTACACTCTGACCGCTGCCAAAAAATTCCCGGACCAGATCAAGGTGCTTGCTATTGAACCGCACCCGGACAACCTGAAACGTCTGGCCATGTGGTGTGAATTTAACGAGTGCCAGCAAAATGTAAGGATCGCCCAATGTGCTGCTTCCTCGCAAAGAGGTCAGAGCGAGCTGATCCAGAACTCATCCATGGGCCACAGCCTTGTGCCACAACCGGGTAACCGCAGTCAGGGAAAACTGATTCCGGTCCGGCTGGAAACATTGGACAACATTGCCCGTCAGGCCGACCACATGGATTCCGAAGAACGTATTTTCCTGAAAATCGACACCGAAGGTCATGAACTGGCGACTCTCATGGGCGGGCTGGAGTTGCTGAAAACAGGCCGGGTAGCCGCCATCATCTGGGAGAAAGGACACTTCCACAATTCGGAAAAGGGCATCAAAGAATTTACTGCCATCATGGGGCTGCTGCGCGACATGGGCTACGAATCATACCGCTTCCCCCACGAAGACATGGGCGGGCCGCTTGTTCCCTATTCCCCAAGCCACGAACTGTGCAATGTCATCAGTATCGACAAATCGCTGACCCCGCTGCCCGTGTATGAACAGCCATGGACAGCACACGCGGTGATGTCCTCCAGCATGCGTCCCCCTGTTTCTGAAAATTTCATGATCGGTTTCACCCAGCAGCTAATCAAGGAAAAAAAAACCGACTGCGGACGCTGGTCCCGCTGGGATATGCTGGGCAGGGAAGCAGATTTACGGGCAGGCATGGCCGGACAGCTGGTCCCGGAAAACAGTTCTGTACTTGATGCCGGAGCCGGAATGCTGCTCCTGCGGGACTACATCCCGGAAAGCTGTTCTTACTTTCCGCTGGATATTGTGGCCCGCAACCGCAAAACCCTTGTGGCCGACCTCAATCAGCAACAATTTCCAGAACAAGACTTTGATGTAGTGTGCGCCCTGTTCCTGCTTGAATTCATCCACGAACCGCAACTATTCTTCGACTGGGCTTACAAACACACAAACAAACTCATATTTACCTACCATGCACTTCTGCCGGGCAAGGACGTCAGCAAGCGCAGAGGAGCTGGTTTTTTTAATGACTTCAATATCAATGAACTGAAACTCATGGCCGAAAAATCAGGCTGGAAGAAAATCCTGATCACCGACATCACTTTTGGTCAGGCTTGCTTTGAATGTTTAAAATAAGGACAGGATATGAAAATTTATTCATGGAACGTTAATGGATACCGGGCGGTAATCAAAAAGAACTTCAACGAATGGTTCGACCAGAGCAACGCGGATGTGGTCATGATTCAAGAAACCAAGGCCCATCCTGACCAGATTCCCGAAAAGAACCGCGACCTCGAAGGATATGAATCGTTCTGGAACTGGTCCAAAGTAAAAAAAGGATACTCCGGCACAGCCTGCTTCACCCGCCAGCCGGTCCTTTCCCACTCTTTCGGCCTTGTGGATGAAAAATTCCAAGGCGAAGGACGGGTCGTGCTCATGGAATACGACCAGTTCTACCTTTTTAATATATACTATCCCAACGGTCAGATGAATGAAGAACGCCTTGAATACAAAATGGGATTTTACGACAGCTTTCTGGAATATGCAGAAGAACTGCGCAAAAAAAAGCCCATTGTGGTCGGCGGGGATTTTAATACTGCACACACGGAAATAGATCTCAAAAACCCCAAAGCCAACTCGGAAAGATCAGGTTTCCTGCCCAGTGAGCGGGCCTGGATCGATAAATTCATTGAGCATGGCTATGTGGATACCTTCAGGATGTTTGATGACAGTCCCGGTAAATATTCGTGGTGGAGCTACCGCTACAATGCCCGCAAAAATAACGCCGGATGGCGCATTGACTACTTCTTTGTTTCCGAAGAATTGAGAGACAACGTAAAAAATGCTTGGATCGAATCTGATGTAATGGGTTCCGACCACTGCCCCGTCGGTATTGAATTACTCTTCCCTTAATCACAAAAAGGCGGACTTCGGTCCGCCTTTTACTTTTCCATAATTAACAACATTTACCAGAACCCTACCATTAAAAATCTAGTCTCCTTCCATAAAATATTATATAGTTTAAACTATTGGGGTTGGATGCTGTAAGTTATTACATATGCTTACAATTAAAGAACTGACAAATTCCAATAGTGCACACTTCTTACCGGACGGAGGTTTATATGTTTAAAAACATGCGGATAGGCACCAAAATAGCACTAAGTATCAGCGCATTGATGATCGTGATATTTGTAGCATTCACCAGCCTGATTGTGAGCAAAGCAAGAGAATCCTCCATCCAGCAGGCCCAAAATCTTGCAGGCGAAATGGCTGGCAGATACGGGAATGAAGTAAAAGGCATCATTGAAAAGGCACTTGACGTATCATGGGCAGGTGCTGCCGCCATGAAAAGCATCACGGACTTCAAAAGCAATGTAGACCGTGAGATGGTAAACGATTTAATTAAAACACTCACCGAAGCTAACTCCATGTTTTTCGGAACCCAGATTGTAATCGAAGCCAATGAACTCGACGGCTTGGATAACTATTTTGTCGGCAATGAAAAATACGGACCCAAAGGGGAATACGGACAGTACGGATGGTATGACGGCGGCACATGGAAGCTTGCTGAAATGCACAAAAATGACCCCAACAACACCCGCGCCTGGTACATGGTACCGCGTGATACCCAAAAGGCCGTCCTGACTGAACCATATACCACAACAGTTGTCCCCGAAGTTATGGCCACGGTAAGTGTGCCCATCCTCAAAAAAGGCAGATTCATCGGGGTAGTCGGTATCGACTTTGTTCTCGGTGCCTTTGAAAAGATGGTTAAGGACATCCGCCCCATGGAAACGGGCTACGCCTTCATTGCCTCCAACAAAGGGTACTGTGTAGCCCACCCGGACAAAGAAATTGTCACCAAAAGCATTACCGAGGCTTTCCCGGATGCAGACCGCAGAGATATCCTAAACGCCATTGAAAACGGAAAGCCTTACCACAAGACCATAGTTTCTCCCAAAACCGGGAAAGAATACTATTACATATTCGCACCTGTTGTTATCAGCGGGACCTCAACACCATGGTCAATCGGGCTAGCTATCCCCACTGACAAGATTTACGCCGAAGCCAACAGCTTCTTCAAACTAATTGTCACTATTTCCTTACTTGCTATCGTACTGGTCATAGGTGTGGTTCTACTTATTGCCCGCAGCATCTCCAAGCCTATCGGCATCATGGTTGATGACGCGCAGGCAATTGCGGCCGGTAATTTCGAGGCAAAAATGGACCGAAGTCTTTTTGGTGGCGAACTGCTGACCTTGCACGATGCCCTGCGCTCCATGGTCGACAACCTCGTAAAATTTATCTCCACCGCTGAAGAAAAATCCAAAGAAGCTGAACTGCAAACCGAAGCGGCGAACAAGGCCCTTAAAGAAGCAAGTCAGGCCAAAGAAGAAGCCGAACGGGCCAAGGCCGATGGAATGCTTCAAGCCGCAAGACAGCTTGAGGGCATTGTTGAGCAGGTAACTTCCGCTTCCGAAGAACTTTCATCCCAGATTGAAGAATCCGCACGCGGGTCAGAAACCCAACGCGAACGTACTTCCGAATCAGCAACCGCCATGGAACAAATGAACGCTTCCGTACTGGAAGTTGCCCAGAATGCTTCACAGGCCGCAGAAAGCGCACTTGATGCCAAGAAAAATGCTGAAGACGGCGGGAAAATTGTTGCCGATGTGGTTTCCTCTATTGACTCAGTCAACACAGCTGCCACAAAAATGGTCAGCGGACTAAACGAATTGGGATCGCAGGCAGAAGGCATCTCACAGGTCATTACTGTGATCACCGACATTGCTGACCAGACCAACCTTCTGGCTCTGAACGCAGCAATTGAAGCAGCCCGAGCAGGCGAAGCTGGGCGCGGATTTGCGGTTGTAGCAGATGAAGTCCGCAAGCTGGCGGAAAAAACAATGCAGGCCACTCAGGAAGTCGAGCAAGCTGTTCACTCCATTCAGGGTGAAACCCGCAGAAACATCGATGAAATGAACAATGCTGCAAATATGGTCTCCAAGAGTACCGATTTCGCAGGACAGGCAGGTGAAAGCCTTAAAACCATTGTTGAAAATGTGGAATCCACAGCGGATCAGGTTCGAGCCATCGCCACCGCCAGTGAAGAACAATCCGCAGCCAGTGAGCAGATCAACCGTGGAACCGACGAGGTAAACCGCATTGCCATGGAAACAGCTGAAGCAATGCACCAGTCCATGACCGCAGTTTCCGACCTTGCAAGACTCTCAGGAGATTTGCAAAACCTCATTGAAGAGCTCAAAGACGTTTAAAATTAGACTACAAAAAAAGGCATAAAACAGAAATGGCTTCTCCATAGCGGGAAGCCATTTCTGTTTTATACAGTGCTTCAACATGCAATTTAGAATTATGGCAATTAAATTTTCAAGAGCACGCTTTACAATAAAACACGAAAAATGATAATCACAATGCAATTAACTAAAGGAGTTTTCAACACCGTAACGACAGGGACACTCTTCAACCGCTCGGGAGGAATGATGAAAAATATGATTTTAGCTTTGGCACTGGTTCTTCTACCCACTCTTTGCTTTGCAGGCCCCATGGAAGACTTTGTGGAGGAATGCACAAAAGCTACAAAAAATGAAACTGCATGCATGAAAATTTATGCTGACGCAATGAGCAGTCATATCTTCGACGGAGCTAACTTTTCGGCCGGACAAAGAGTAAAGTGTGGAGCAGGCCTTGAACTTCGTGTTGCTGCCCATGCCTGTGAATTCCTACCTATCGGCGGGGGAGCCTGCGTTGAAGCAGCCAAACGCCAATGCGCCCGTATGTGCAACGGCTGTCCGTCAATTGCTGATAGATTTTGTCGATCCGATCTGCCCCTCACGGATATGATCAAGCAGATTAAGAATGGTGAATTCGCTTGCACCCAATAACTGAACACCTCATTGGGCAACAGAGAACCTCAAGACCCTAATATAATTCAAAAAAGCTGGCGAAATGAATTTTCGTCAGCTTTTTTTTGGTAAAAAGCCATTTTTTACTTGAAATCGATTCTCAAGTTCATTAGAAATGTCTTCAGGCAAACACAACAAACAGGAGATATACCATGACCCAGACAGCCAGTATTTCTTCACTGAACAAAAAAAACTTTCTGAGAAAAGCATTTAAAAGCTTCGGCAGTTCCGGCGGAAAAAAGACGAAGGTAGCAGACAACCCTCCCTTTCCGGTCCCCGACAAAGGCAAAGATTAACCCGGCCCAGTATTGGCCATGCTGAGCTCAGACATTTCTGAATTTTCCTGAAAGAAAATAAATAAGCGGAGTATAAAAATGGCAGATGTTATCAGAGAAGCAGCACGCATGCGACGGCAATATGGTTGGAAAACATATCTTATTAAATTTAAAGACTACTACTCATACACTTTTGACCCCAGTCTTTTCCCGGATTTCGAATTGCTTGGTGAAGTAGGAACCGATGGAGCGATTATCCCCTCCTCCAAGGTAAAATAAAACAACCCCAAAACTCTCCCAAGGTTGTGACACCCTAACTTGAACCCAACTTCACCCTCCCGGCTTCGTACCTCTCCCCGTAGACGAAGCCGGGACTCTTTTTTTAACAACTAATCTCCTGCACATTCACCGGAGACAGTGTCTCCAATTCTGTCAAAAACTTCTTTCAATGCTTCGGGAATAGCTTCCCCGCCACTTAAAAGTTCTTCCACTTCTTCTGGGGAAAGACCAGCCGATTCAGCAATAGCAAAAATTTTGTCCGATATTTCAGTCTTATTCATAACTCTCTATTTACACTCCTGACACTGAATTTGCAAAAAATGATTTTCCGACAAAAACGAAACTGGACATCAAGAAAAGATGGCTCTATTAAGGCAATCGTCTGCCCCGAACAGAAAAGGTTCAGGTCAGCAGACGACAAAATCATTTTTCTGGAGCTAACATGCTGGACAACTTGAGCATTGTACTTTTCGGTACCAAATATCCTGAGAACGTAGGGTCATCGGCCCGGGCCATGACGAATATGGGTTGCAACAACCTGACTTTAGTACGCCCTGCATCATGGGACATGGACAAGGCTCTACCATTAGCAACAGTTAAAGCCCGCGATATTGTGGAAAAAGCAGTGGTTGCTGACGATCTTTCCGAAGCCTTGAAAGGACAGACAAGAGTATACGGCACGACTGCACGCACAGGCGGCTGGCGCAAAGGGGTTATGACCCCGTCCAGCGCAGCCCCGCTTATGGTTGAGCAGCTTCGGGCAGGTGAAAAAGTCGCCGTGGTATTCGGCCCTGAAGACAGAGGTCTGACCAACGACGAAACCCAGCTCTGTTCAAGACTGATCAACATTCCCACCAGCCGGGACAACAGCTCCCTGAACCTTTCTCAGGCTGTGCTTATCATTTTGTATGAATGTTTTAAAAACGCGCTGGACAAGCCCTTCACCCCGGCTGGCCCGCCCGAAGAACGCTCCACCTCATTTGAAGAGCAGGAAATTCTTGCTTCCAACCTGCAAGAGACCCTGCTGGCAATAGACTTTCTGAAAGCCGATAACCCGGACTACTGGATGATGCCGGTCCGAAGATTCATGTCTAAACTTGATATCAAACGCAACGAATTCAACCTGCTCATGGGAATCTGCCGCCAGATCAAATGGATAGCCGGGCAGGCAAACAAAAAATAATCAGATTGCCAGCTCAGCCCCTTCTCAATTTTGAGAAAGAGCGATACAATAAATTCAAATTCAGATCCGCGGAGCCTGTACATGACTGAAAAAAATACCATTCAAGATCTCAGTGGAGTTTTTTCCCGCCAGAGAATCGCCAAGGTCGGAACCGGAACTACCACCCGCCGTGTGGCCCAGATCGGTTACTATTTTGTTGAACAAATGGCCGAAGACCTTTTTCAGGTCCGTCCTTTAAACAGTAATTTCGTTCCTACTGGTGACCCCGAAGGAGTCACCCGTGACGAACTTCTGGAAGCATACACCCCGGAACCTGAAATGTATCACAAACAGGTTCTGCCCAATATGAAAAACTTGCAGAAAACCCTCGCCCGCGCAGACCGTCTCCGCCAGCAAGGAAATTCCTTCAGTGCTGAGATGGAATACACCAACGCTATCAAAGTTGATGAACTGAACGTGCGCGGCAACTTCGGAGTAGGACTCTGCCTTATGCAGAGAGGGGAAACTGACCGGGCCAACGATGTTTTTGCCCGACTTGTTTCCATGGATGCCCCATTCGCGCCCGAACACAAACACATGTTCAATGATTTCGGCATCAACTTGCGCAAATCAAAAATGATTCCGCAAGCTATCGAATATTATTCCAAAGCCATTGCCCTCAGCCCGGAGGATGAACACCTGCGCTACAATCTCGCCCGTGCATATTTCGAAGACAAGCAGTACGAAAAAGTACGTGAAGAACTGGCCAAGTGTTTGGAACTTAACCCTGAATTTGAGGAAACCAAGAAATTTGTCGCTTATCTGGACAAAAATAAGCTAGGCTGATCCCAAAAAAAACATTATAGAGTTCCAATGAACTCCATCAAAGGCTTCATTGTAGCAGGAACACATAGCGGTTGCGGTAAGACCTCAGTAACACTGGGACTTATGGCTGCGCTCTCACGTCGTAATATCAAAGTCCAGCCCTTCAAGACCGGGCCGGACTTCATTGATCCGGGACACCACTCCCGTGCCGCAGGACGGACCTGCCACAATCTGGATGGCTGGATGCTTTCCGGCAAAATCCTGCGCGATATTTTCTCTCGCTATTCACAGGATGCTGACGCCTGCATTGTTGAAGGCGTCATGGGGCTTTACGATGGCTATTCCGCGCTGGATGAAACCGGCTCCACTGCCCATCTTTCCAAAGAACTGAACCTGCCGGTAATCCTGGTTGTTGATGCCGGGTCCATGGCCCGTTCCGCAGCTGCGCTGGTGCAGGGATTCTGTAATTTTGATCCTGAAACCCCTGTGGCAGGGGTTATCTTCAACCGAGTAGGAAGCAGCAACCACGCCCAGATCCTAACCGAAGCCATATCTCTTACAGATGTACCTCTTGTGGGTTGCCTGCCCCGACGCGAGGAAATAGCCACGCCCTCCCGCCATCTGGGACTTGTAACCCCGGAACACCTTGAAGACCTCGAGTTCAAGTACAATGCTCTTGCGGACTGGGTGGAGGAAAACCTCGATCTGGATCAAATAATTGAAGCCCTGCCGGATATCCCCTTGCCCCCCCGTTTTGATGAAGTTCCCATGATCCCCCGCACCAGAATCGGGATTGCGCAGGATGATGCCTTTTCATTTTACTACGAGGAAAACCTGCGCTTGCTGCGAGAAGCCGGGGCCGAACTGATCCCCTTCTCCCCCATAGAAGACAAAGCCCTGCCCGAAGGAATTTCCGGCCTTTATTTCGGTGGTGGCTACCCGGAACTGGCAGCCTTTGATCTAGCCCAGAACACCAAGCTGCGCCGGGCAATTGCTGAATTTTCCGCAGCAGGACATCCGATATATGCAGAATGCGGCGGTTTCATGTATCTCATGGAATCCATTTGCAAAGACGATCGTGTCTTCCCCATGTGCGGGATTTTCCCCTTCCGCAGTGCAATGCAATCCCGTTTCCAGTCTCTTGGGTACCGCGAAGTTGAATTATCCCATGACACTATCCTCGGCCCGGCAGGAACTATAGTCCGGGGACATGAATTTCACTATTCCGCATTGGAAGATATGCCGGAAAATACGCAAAAATCATATCAGGTGACCTGCAAGAAAAAAATCTCCGCAAGCGAAGGGTTTGTCGCCAACAGCAACACACTGGGAAGCTACATTCATCTTCATTTTGCAAGTAATCCGCAGGTTGCGAAGAATTTTGTAGAAGCCTGCGTAGCCTCTTCCCGCGCGGAAGATATTTAAATAGACTGCATTTACTCCAAAACGGGCAACTCAATGCAGAAGTACATCATGCACATAGACATGGACGCTTTTTTCGCGTCTGTGGAACAGCTGGATAACCCTGAACTACGTGGCAAACCTGTAGGGGTTGGTTCCCTGCACGAACGCTCGGTGCTCAGTGCGGCCTCCTACGAAGCCCGTAAGTTCGGAGTCCGCTCAGCTATGCCCGTGCATCAGGCTCTGAAACTCTGTCCACAATTGCAGGTAGTTTCCGGGAGCAGGCATAGATATAAAGATATTTCGCGCAAGGTAATGGAAGTGCTCTCCAACTACTCTCCGGTAGTAGAACAGGCTTCCATTGACGAAGCCTACATCGACATAACCGGAACAGAGAAGCTGTTCGGTACCCCGCTGCAAATTGCCCAATCCATCAAAGACGACATCCGTAAAGCCACCGGACTGACTGCTTCTGTAGGCATTGCCCCGGTAAAATTTCTGGCAAAAATAGCCTCCGACCTCAATAAGCCGGACGGAATTTCCATTATCGAAGCTGATCAGGTACAGGATTTCCTGAAAACCATGCCGGTGGAAAAAATTCCCGGTGTAGGCAAAAAAGCCCTGCCTCGCTTACGTTCCTACGGCATCACCTATGCTGCCGACCTACGCCGCTACCCTCCTGAATTTTGGAAGAATCATTTTGGAGAGCGAGGACTTGTTCTCTATGACAAAGGCGCGGGTATCGATCCCACCCCAGTTACCAAAGGGCAAGGCATGAAATCCTCCAGCGCTGAGAATACCTTCGGCGAGGATGTTTCAGATATCCATACCTTGAAAACCCTGCTGCTCAAGCAGTCCGAACGCATTGCAGCAGACATCAGGCGACACGAGGTCAAAGGGCGGACCATCACCCTGAAAATTAAATTTCCCGATTTCCGCCAGATCACCCGCAGCCGGACCCTTGATTCACGTACCTCCCATGGCGGAACAATTTTTAAAACCGCATGCGGATTACTGGATGCGGAACTGCCAATCGGCAAAATCCGGCTGATTGGTGTCGGCATTTCTAATTTTGAGGACCGCAACAGGCAGCTTTCCCTGCTGGATGATCCGCAAAAGCCGCTGGAGAACAAAAGACTGGACCAGCTGGACAAAGCCGTGGATCAGGTCCGCCTCAAATTCGGTAAGGATATCCTGACCCGGGGGAGGCTGCTTGAAGATGAGTAAAACCCAGCTCCGTGAGGGCTACACCACGGGATCATCCGCCACCGGGGCAGCCATGGCTGCCATCCGGGTTCTGCTTGGCACCGAGCCTCCTGAACAAATAGAAATCCCCCTCCCGGTCAAAGGAACCTTGAATATTCCTATCTCCCGGGTGGAAAAAGAAAACGGATACGCACGCGGTGTGGTCATCAAAGACGGCGGAGATGACCCGGACGCAACCCACGGACATGAAATCCACGCAGTGGTGGAAATCAACGAAGCGGACTCACTGCGGATAGAAGTAGAAGGCGGCGTTGGCGTTGGGAGAGTAACCTTACCGGGACTGCCCGTACCTGTCGGCGAAGCGGCCATCAATCCCGTGCCCCGCAAACAGATCATTGCCGGAGCCATCAAGGCGATCAACGAAACAGCGCCGGATTTTTCAAGACTGGTCAAGATAACCATCGAAGTGCCGCAGGGCGAAACAATTGCTAAAGAAACCATGAACGCACGGCTGGGCATTCTGGGAGGGATATCCATACTGGGCACCCAAGGAATTGTGCGCCCCTTTAGCCATGCTTCGTGGAAAGCATCAATCGCCCAGTCTTTAAACGTGGCCCGGGCCAGTGGTCTGGATGAAATAGTCTTCACAACCGGAAGACGCAGCGAACAATTTTATCTGGAACAATTTCCCGAAACTCCGTCTATCGGTGTGGTGCAGGCTGCTGATTTTTTCAAATTTTCCATGCAGCAGGCCAGACTGAAAGAGATGCGCACGGTACGTTGGTCCATATTCATCGGTAAGCTGGTCAAACACGCCATGGGGTTCCCTTACACCCATGCCAAAGACTGGGCCATTGATTTTGACCTTCTGGCCGACTGGTGCGCGGAACTAGGCATGCCGGAGGAATTGACAGAAAAAAACCGGGCCGCAATAACGGCCCGGCATATATATGAAATGGTCCCCGAAGAATCGCGCATGGCTTTCATCCGTATGCTGGTCCGTAAAGCACACGAAAGTGCCTGTGGATTCAGCGGGAACTCGGAGGTAGCAATAAAGTACTTCCTCTTTGATTTTGAGGGCAAAATGATCTATTCCCCCGAAAATCAGAAATAATCTTCTTCATCATCATGGTCGCCGAGGGTATAGAGTACGTAAACTCCCACAGCACCGGCGAGCAAGGCCACCACATAAAAAGGGGTGCAGCGATTTTCTGTACCGGCTGTATAATTGTTAACCTCGTACTCGATGCGCATGTTGCCCATAATGTCATTTACATCGGACATGGTTTTTCCGGCCAGCATGGGAGCGGTGAGGGAGAATCCGTAGAAAGCAGTAAGAATGGAGCCGACCAAAAGGGCTATGGCAATTAACCTTTTCATATGTCATCACCTCCGCAAAAAGTATGGAAGGGTTCAAAATCATAATAACAGATTCTTATTTTTTTGGTAACTAATATTAAAATAAATTTCATAATTGAAATCTTCCTTTAATATCCAAGCAATACATTGTATGAAACATAACATGATACATCCCCTGCAAATAATCGGACTCCATCCGGGCAGTCTGACCCCAACATCAGAAGCAGCCAAAGCCATTTCCAAAGCCGACATACTCAGCGGAGGCAAAAGGCTGTTGGAAGCATTTCCAAAATTCAATGGAAAAAGAATCCCTTTCAGTTCCCCGGTAAAGGAATACGCAAAAACTCTTAAGCAATTGCTGACAGACGGGAAAAAAGTTGTCCTGCTGGCGGATGGAGACCCCCTACTCTTCGGCATTGCCGCATCTCTCATTCCTCTGCTGGGAGCGGAGAACGTATCCATCACCCCGGCGCTTTCCACAGTTCAAGTCGGTGCGGCAAGACTGGGGTGCATCTGGAAGGACTTTGAAATCATTTCCCTGCACGGCAGAGATAACTTTTCCCCGCTTTTCGGGGCTATGCAGCGCAAGAAAGATTGCGCAGTATACACGGATCAAACAAATACCCCGCAAGCCATCGCCAAGCAATTGGTAGAAAAAGGGGTTGATAATTATTCCATGGCCGTACTGGCCCAGCTTGGTACCCCCGAAGAGAAAATAACCCAAGCCAGACCGGAATCTTTCCTGAATTTCATATGCGCAGACCTGAACATAATCATCCTTACTGCTGAAAACAAAAAAAACAGCACCCCGCTCTTCGGACGCGAAGACGATTCATTCACAAGGGAAAAAGGTTTGATCACCAAGCTCCCGGTCCGTTCCGCCGGAATTGCACTGCTGAACCTCAGAGCTGGACAAACCGTTTGGGATCTCGGTGCGGGTTGCGGCTCGGTTGCTATCGAGGCTTCATTCATCACCACCGATTCCCGTTTTTATGCCGTAGAAAAAAAGATTGAACGAACTGAAATGATCAAAGAAAACATCCGTAAATTCCGGGCCTGGTCTGTGGAACCCATCTGCGGGGCCATGCCCCAATCACTGGAAGACCTCCCGGACCCGGAGCGTATTTTCATGGGCGGAGGCATCGGGCGCGACGACTCGGTTATTCGCGAAGCAGCCAAACGCCTAAAACCGGGCGGCAGACTTGTGGTTCACGCCATTCTCATGGGCAGCATCCAGCGCAGCCGCGACCTATTCGAAGAACTGGGCTGGAACTGGCAGTCCATGCAGATTCAAGCTTCAACTTCAGATAAACTGGCCGGGGACATTCGCTACAAGGCGCACAACCCGGTAACCATACTCTGGGCCGACAAGCCCGAAGGATAATTCATGAGTAAAGTATATTTCATCGGAGCCGGACCCGGCGATCCGGAACTGATTACTGTAAAAGGCCAGCGCATCATCCGTGAAGCAGGACTCATCCTCTATGCCGGATCACTGGTTCCTGAAGCTGTAATTGCTGAAGCACGCAAAGACGCGCGCATTGAAAATTCCGCATCCATGTCTCTTGAAGAAACCGACCGCATCATGCAGGAACATGCCGCCAAAGGTGAAATCGTGGCCCGGGTGCATACCGGAGACCCTTCCCTTTACGGGGCGGTACAGGAACAGGCCCGTTTGTTGGAAGCGGCAGGAATCGAATATGAAATCATTCCCGGCGTAACTTCGGCCTGCGCAGCTGCGGCAGCATCCAGCGCATCCTTCACCGTTCCCGGAGGAACCCAGACCCTGATCCTGACCCGCATGGCCGGGCGGACCCCGGTGCCGGAATCAGAAAGCCTGCAAAAACTGGCCTCCCATAATTCAGCCATGGCCATCTACCTTTCAGCAGGAAACCCCATGGGCATTCAGGAACAGCTTCTTGCAGGAGGTATGGAACCGTCCACTCCGGTTATCCTCGGCTACCGCATCGGCTGGCCAGAAGAAAAGTCAGTACCGACCACCCTTGAAAAACTGGCCGAAACAGCGGAGCAAAACAATTTTACACGGCAGACCATTTTTATGATTCTGCCCGGAAAGGACACTAACAGCGAATCCCTACTTTATGATTCAGGATTCAGCCATATGTTCCGCAAAGAAGACACTTAATCACGCAAAAGCATAGCACTCCTGCGACTACAGTGGTAATATATTAGATTCAATGAATACTAATGCAGGAGTGCTGTTAATGCATAATCTTTTCGTTCCTAAAACAATCATCAGCCGGATCAGGTGCTATTCTTTCTTCATGGTCGGAGTGCCCTTGATATTTATCAGCGTGATTCTCCTTTTCTTCATCAAATCAGCCATTTTCAAGGCCACAAAGCAGGAACTCGAAGAACAGGTTATCTCGCACAAAGTGGTCATTGAAGAATGGTTCCGGGAACGACAGAACAATGTAAAATTCCTTGCCGAAACAGAGGCACTGCGTAGCGGAGACCTGAAACGGATCGGACCAATTCTACAAAAATTCGATGACACACACGATGACATATCTGTAGTGATCTTGGCCGGGCCGGACGGTATCGCAGGAAGACATCTCTCCGGGCCGCTCATTAATGTCTCTGACCGGGAATATTTCATTAAGGGCCGAGCCGGGAAAGCACATGTAACCAAAGTCCTGACCGGGCGCGGCTCCGGGAATCCCATAATTATTTTCTCGCATCCCGTAACCATGAAAGACGGAACCTTCGGCGGAGTTGTTATTCTGGGTTCCCGGCTAACAGCCATAGACAAGCTGATGAAGAATCTCAGATTCGGCGACACCGGAGAGACATATATCCTCAACCGCGAAGGATATATGCTCACAGAATCCCGCTACGCTGCGCAGCTGAAAGCGGAAGGCAGGATAAAAAGCACTGCTATTCTGGAGATCAAAACCAGCACCAAAGGATTTGAAGCCGCCCTTTCAGGCAGCCAACCCCAAGGCCCATACCTTGACTACCGAGGAGCAGAGGTTCTGGGGGCCAGTCAGTGGATCAGAGATGGCAGATGGCTTCTGGTTTCTGAAATTGATTACAACGAAGCCCTGAGCCCACTCTATTCTTTCATCTGGACAGCTTTCAGCGGAGCGGCTCTGACCCTGTTGATCCTGACTCCTTTTGCGATCAGATTAATACGCTCCATAAATATTCCCATCTCACAACTGAACAATGTTGCCCGACAGATGACCTTGGGTAAATTTGACTGTGCATGCGCCGAGGCGGACATGCCTTCGCCTCCAGATGAGATAAAACAATTAATGGAAGCCTTTTGCTCCATGCAAGAAAAAGTGGACAGCACTGTACAGGAATTGCAAAAATCAGCGGTAACCGACCAACTGACCGGACTGCCTAACCGACGCTACCTCATGAAGGAAGGTGCAAGGCTGGTGGATATAGCCATTCGCGCAGGCCAACCCTGCTCGCTGATGATCATGGATATTGACCATTTTAAAGTTATCAATGACACTTACGGGCACACTATGGGAGATGTTGTGCTCCAACAAATGAGCAGAGCATTTCAGGAAATTGTGCGCACCTCGGACATCATAGCCCGGTACGGCGGGGAAGAATTCGTGGTTGTAGCACCGGGCTCTGACATTGATTCCGGGAAAAACCTCGCCGAAAGATTACGCCAAGGCATAGAGGCCCGCACATTCAATAACGAAACGGAGCCTCTAGCCTGCACCATTTCTATTGGAGTGGCCCATTACGCCACAGATATCAAGTTCGGGGCGGACGCATACGAGGACATGCTAGCCCGGGCGGATAAAGCCCTTTACGATGCCAAAGATACCGGACGTAATAAACTATGCATAGCCGAACCGCATAATAAACTTACCGACTCCCCTAAAGGAGAGAATTAGTGGAAACTTTACAGATCAGAACAAACAGCCGCGAAGAAATGATCGACATAACTGAACCAGTACGCGAACTGATCAGAGACAATGGATGGCAGTCCGGCGCATTGCTGCTCTACTGCCCGCACACCACCGGAGCAATAACAGTAAACGAAGGAGCAGACCCGGATGTGGTCCGCGACATCACCGTAAACATGCGCAAACTGGTCCCTCATCGCGGAGATTACCAGCACATGGAAGGCAACTCCGACGCTCACATCAAAACCTCCATGTTCGGCCCGGAGCAGATGCTTATTGTTGAAAACGGAGACGTCATGCTCGGCACTTGGCAGCGCATCTTTTTCTGTGAATTTGACGGGCCTCGGAGCAGGAAGCTTTGGGCGCAGTGGCTGGGAGCAAGTTAAATCTAAGCTGTATAAAAAGGTAATAATTTTGGTTGCTCTTTTGCCCGTCTTACGCCACATTCCAGCAAAAGGCATAGACTAAAAATAACAACCTTAAAGCTTAGTATAGGATTCCATAATGCCTGAGAAAAAGTCCTCCAAAACCGGAAAACAAACCAAGAAACATTTCATACGGAGACTTTTTTGTTTCGGATCACTAGCAGGCATCGCAATGCTGGCGGTTGTTCTTTCCGTTATACATACGCAAGATATCTACCGAGAACTTGCAGATAAAACCACAAAGATTTCAGAAAGCCTGATTGTAGAGAAAGAAAAATTCCTGCGCGAGGCCGTTAAACTGAACGAGCCACACAACAGAGCCATAGCCACGGAACTCCACATTGATAAAGTGGATAACATCATCCAAGACGAAGCTCATATATTAAAGGGAACATACAGTTCTCAGCTGAAAATGACCATTTCCATTTCTCTTCTAGGGATCATCCTTGCAGCACTGGTCGTCATATTTCTTGAAAAATATATTTCAAAACTTATCTCAAACTACGAAACTCGCATCAACGAACTGGAAAGCCTTTCCAGCATCGATAAACTCACCGGATTAGCAAATAGACTCAAACTTGATGAGATTTTTACCTATGAAATCAGTAAGGCCCAGCGACATGGTAATCCGTTTTCCATTCTGCTGCTTGATCTGGACAGATTCAAAAATATTAATGACAACTTCGGACATGATATTGGAGATACAGTTCTTCAGGAAACAGCACAGCTGCTAAGAAACAACCTGCGAAAAACTGACACCATAGGTCGATGGAGCGGGGAAGAATTCCTGATAATTGCTCCAGAAATAGGCCATGAGAATGCCATGCTTCTGGCAGATAAAATACGTAGAATTATTGCCGGACACTATTATACGTCAGTCGGAACTGTCACCTGCTCCATAGGAATCGGTTCTTTTCACGATGAGGACAGCAGGGAAAGCATGACCGAGCGAGCTGACCGGGCACTATACACTGCAAAAGACAATGGACGGAACAGAGCCGTATACGGAGAAATGTAACTTTATCCGCAAAACATAGACTTGCGTAAAGCAGAGCGAATACCAGACTAGTTAAGCCGCTCTACCCTTCAAACTGGCAAAGGCCAGAATCACCCCGAGGGCCCCGCCGAGAAGGGCGGCGAAGATAATCCGCAGGTCCGGCGGCAGCATGAAAGTCACAGTATGGGCTGGAATCCAGAAGCAAGGAATGGTCTTTTTCAAGACGAACCCCCACATGCTGTTCCAGTTGATGGCTGACAACCTGGCCGCAACATCCACCGGAGCAATCAGAGAGCTTATGCGCCCCTGATGGACCTGAATATGGTCATCGTAAATTTTGTGCAGGATCATGAGCACCGGAGCGAAGACGGTATTGAGCATGACGCTGGTAATGAACGAGATGAGTAGCGAGGCGAAAAAACCATCATCAGCACTGACATTCAGGCCGAGGGAAGTAAGCACAGCCGGAGAACCTACGGCAAAGACTGCGAAACACGCCTTTATGAACAGCCCGATGAATCCCCACATGACCGCTCTGGCAATGAGGCCGAATCCGGGCCGCCAATAACGTCCATCCACGATGCGCAGAGCAACGCATTCCCCGAAAGTCGCCAGAATAGCGAATTTGATAAAACTTAAAATATAACCATGCTCTTTGGTGTAGAGCTTGAAAGTTTCAATAGGATGAGGCTGGCAGGCAACCCAGATAAGCAACAATGCAATAACGCTGAGAGTGATATAATCCGATCTTTTCATGGAAATTTTATTCATAATATTGTTAGTGCCTTAAACCTTTTCCTTTGAAAGATTGACGTATGAGAGATGTGTTGAAATTCCTTTCTCTTTAAAAACTCTGATCAACCGCATGGATACATCACTTTTCAGGCTCCACGCCTCAGCAGGAGAATCTGCCCAGGCGGCTACCCAGCAGACAACGCTTTCCTTATCCATGCTTCGTATCCAGAATTGTGGGGTATCCTGTCCGTTATGATGCTCACTTTGAGATGCTACTTCCAAGGCGATTTCCCTGACCTCGTCAATATCCGCATCATATGAAACTGAAAATTCAATGTAAGACCATTGCAGACTGTCATTAAGAGTCAGGTTGGTGAATTCTTTATTCAACATGCGACTGTTGGGAATAATGTAACGCTTCCAGTCCCATGTCTTGATTTTTGTGTGGGTAATGGAAATATCCTCGACAGTGCCGTACTGCCCATCTATCACCAAAGTATCACCAACCCGAAGCTGCTTTGAAAATGAAATAACGATGCCCGAAATCATGTTCTCCACCAGAGGGCGGGCCGCGATACCGACCACCGCTGTCGAGATAGCAATAAGTATCGAAATCATCGTATTGGGAAGCTGCCCTACAAAAGGCATAACCATTGCCAGCAGCCAGATCATCACGAGGAAAAGTATTAATGTACGGCGTATGACCGTGAACCGGCTCTTGACGCCCTTGACCATATCCTTTCGTTCCTGCCGCTCTTCCTTATCAGTTAGAACGTCAGTAGGAATGGCCGCAGTGGTTTCCGGGTCTTTCTTGATCAGCTTTTCAATGCGATCAACACGACTCTTTCTAAATCGTGTGACACGGCAACTGATCCAGATATAAATGATCGCGGCAACGGCGGTTATGCAAGCTATGTAGATGTACGGATCGATTTCAGTAAGCATGCCTCATCCTTTAACTGCAATACCTGAAACCGTAAACACTTATGAGCTACATACCCACGCACCGCATCAATGGCCTGCGTTTGTCCCCCTCCGTAACGGAACAGGCACAACTTTCCGGGCTGAGCCGCTTCTTGGCACCGTTTAAGACCATACGCAGACAAAAACGGGAGCCATGCCCTCCGCTTTCGGACAGACAGTTGAAAATTTCGTCACCGGCGCGATCTAAAGCTTCGGCCACGGTTAAGCCTTTATTTTGCATACGCTCGGCCTTCTTCCTAAGCAGTTCTTCCAGCAATGCAGTGTTCATACGCCACTCCCGAAGTCTTTTAGAACTCTGTCCTGTTCATAAATGCCGAATTTCCGGCATATCCACTCCTGTTGCAAGTACTGATGCAATTTCCAATCCTTCGTTGCCGTCCGGCAATAAAGCAGATACACTAAAAAGCAAAACAAGCGGTAATAATTGCGGAAGTCATTTACAGTATAGCACTATAAACCTGTGTAAGCGACATGTTTCCGCTTTTCGACTATTGACACCAGAAATATCCATAATGGAGCAAATTGTGAATCAAGCATCACAGAGTCGTATTGACATCGGGAAAAGATTTTTAAGAACCATCGTCTGCATCATCGCCTTTGAGCTGGTCAGGATAATGGCTTATACGCTAATTTTCATACAATACCTTTTCCTGCTCATCACAGGCAGCCACCTTGAGCCGTTGCGGAATTTTGCGGGTATGTTGAGTTCATACGCATATTCCCTGCTCCGCTACTCAACACTGACCAGCAATGTAAGACCGTTTCCGTTTTCCGATTTACCTGCTGATTCCGAACAATCAATATCTCCGTCTGACATAGACTACTCTTAAATAAAATATGAGCATGCGCATAAAACTATTCATCCTGCTTCTGGCTTTCAGTCTTGTTCCCCTGCTGGTTGTTTCCGTCATCAGCAGGCAGGGAATTCAGGATCTGGGCCATGCCCAATCCGACCGTTTGCGGGAGGATATGATCAAAATCCTGACCGATGAAATGCATCAGTGCGCCAGAGACTCGGCCAAACTGGTACAACAACAAGCAGTATCCCTTGAGTTCGCCCTCAAGGCCATTGGTGCTGAAGCCGAGGATGTGCTCAACGATCCGGTAGAAGGCACCCCGAAAGTATACTTTGCCGAGGACTTCAACATCAAAGGACGCCAGCCCGCAGACTTCGGCCCCTCCCCGCAATATTTCGTCATCAGCGAACAGGGTCAGAAAACACCATCCTCGGTCAGTCTGGAGGAGCCGGTGTTCTTTTATCCTAAGGGACAGGAGCAATTGAAAGACAGTGCCGACCTAACCCGGCTGTGCCTGCTCAAGCCTGATTTCAAATCCTTTTTCAACGAAGCCGGAACCGCATTACACCGGGTTTACATCACTCTCAATTCCGGGCTGCATATGGCCTATCCCGGCCATGGCAATTATCCAAAAAGTTACGATCCCCGTAAACGGCTCTGGTTTACTGATGCAATCGATAAAAAAACCATTGTCTGGGACAAATTCATTGATGCCAGCACCGGGCAACAGGTGTACACCCTTTCCAAACCCCTCCGGGACCGTAACGGCAAGATTATCGGCGTGGTAGCTATCGACATCCAGTTGGTACAGCTGCTGCGTAAGGATGATCTTTCCTCCCAGTGGTCCAGTGCCATCCAGACCTTTGTGGTCGGCCCGGTTAAAGCAAACGGGGGAGTGGAACTCCGCATCTGGGCCGAGGCGGGACACAAGGAAACCAACATTTCATGGCAGACCGGACTTCCCAACGAAGTGCGCTACCTGCAATCCCCGGACAAAAAATCCATGGCCGAACTGGTCAATGCCATTACTCTTGGTAAATCCGGGGTTATACACATGTCCTACAAGGGAGTTGATTCCATCTGGGCCTTTTCACCCTTTCGCGGTGAGGGCAGCTATGTGCTGATCACCCCGAAAAAAGTCATCACCAGAGTCCCGGACTCTGCTGCTGAGCAGGCCCTGATCCTAAGCAAAAACCTTTATGTGGCTGTTGGAGCCGCTGCTTTCTTCACCCTAATCACCGTTGCGCTAGTCGCTTTTGTGGGCAGCCGCAAAATCCTCAAACCGCTGCTGGTCATGACCGATGCCGCTGAAAAAATCTCTGAAGGCGACCTTTCAGTGCACGTTGATGTCAAAACCGGAGATGAACGGGAAACCCTCGCCAATGCCTTCAACCACATGATCCCAAAATTGCAGGACCATCTGCGCATCAGTAAATCACTTGAACTGGCACAGGAAGTCCATACCAGCCTACTTCCGCAGGAACCTCCGCAAATTAACGGGCTTGATATCTCCGGGATCAGCATTTCCTGTGATGAAACCGGTGGGGATTATTTCGATTTCTACACCCCTCCCATCAACGGAGGCACTGGAATCCTACTTGGCGACGTTACCGGGCACGGTGTTTCCGCAGCACTGCTCATGACCACCGGACGTGCGCACCTGAAACATACTTCCGGCCATCTGGAACCGCTGGCCAGCCGCATTGACGAGGTCAACAAGCTGCTCTGTTCAGATATAGGCGATACCGGGAGATTTATGACCCTGTTCTGCCTTGAACTATCCCCGGACAATTCCAAGGGCACATACGTACGCGCAGGACATGACCCGGCTACCATTTATGATCCCGCCAGCGGAGAAAAACGTGACCTCATGGGGTCGCCCATGCTGGCCTTGGGTATCTTTGATGAAAGCGAATATGATGAATTTGATATTGATTTGAATGAAGGAGAAATCATCTTCATCGGCACGGACGGCATCTGGGAGGCTCGTAACACCAAGGATGAAATGTTTGGTCGCGACCGTCTTGACCAAATCATCTTTGCCAATGCCCAGCGCAGTGCCGCAGAAATCCAGCAGGAAATCATCGCCGCTGTCTACAAGTTTCAGAACGGCATGGAGCAGGAAGACGACATCACGCTGGTAGTTATCAAAGTTAACGAATTCAACAGGACCAAGGAACTTAAAAAGGAATAATCCATGGAGAACAGTCACCGTTTTTTCAGGAACATCGATTGCCGCTATTTTCCATGTCACGAAGTGAGCGATGAAACGTCCTTCAACTGTCTGTTCTGCTTCTGTCCGCTCTACCTCTTAGAGGATTGCGGCGGGCGCTTTAAAATGACTGCCAAAGGCGTTAAGGACTGCACTGACTGTAAAATTCCGCACCGCCCTGAAGGGTACGATTACATCATTAAAAAAATTAAAGAAGCAAACGCCAAATAGCCCGGAGCAACCCATGTCAGAAAATTTTACCTTCGCCCTGACTCAGGAAGAAAAAGACTATCTAAAAAGCCTGGTCCACAAAAGTATCATGTGCCGACTTAACAAGCAGGAAGAATCCGTCCCGGAACCTGTAACCGAGCATCTACGCGAGAACTATGGGGCCTTCGTGACCCTGAACAAGGGCGGACATCTGCGCGGTTGTATTGGAAACGTACAGGGAACCGGACCGCTCTACAAAACCATCTGGAAGATGGCCCGCGCCGCCGCATTCGAAGATCCCCGTTTTCCGCCTGTAAGTATGGAAGAATTCGAGGAGATCGAAATCGAAATATCCATCCTCAGCCCCATCAGCCTTTGTCCCGATACAGATAAGATCAAAATCGGGCGGCACGGCCTGATCATGCAGCGCGGACAGCAAACCGGACTTCTTTTGCCGCAAGTCGCAGTGGACTGGAAATGGGATCGCGAGCAGTTTCTGGCCCAGACCTGCCAGAAAGCAGGCATGGAACCGGATGCATGGCAAGACCCGGCAACCAATATTTTCTGGTTCGAAGCTGAAGTATTTTAAAGATGCTTCCCCAGACCCCATCCCTTCAAAACCTTTCAATATGCTTCGCAACGATAATGAACAAGACCAACACGCTTATTGAAGCGAGTGTAAATCAAAACAACTAAAAGTTTTTGAAGAGTCCAGAGAAACTTTTTCCAAAAAGTTTCTTTGGCCCTCGGAGAGCTGATGGGATGGTCCCGCCCCTTAAAAAGGGGTATATTTCAAGTTCACCACAACTTCGAAATGGAGGACCATCCCAATGAAAGTAGCTACCATAATCGGAATTGATTTGGCAAAGTCCAGCATCCAGCTTTATG
>RDSB01000032.1 GCA_004923195.1 Marinifilum sp. JC120
CTATCTTGAAATTTTTTATAACAGGAAACGCAGACATGCTGGGATCGGCTATGTCTCACCGGAGCGATTTGAGCAGGACTATTACCATAAACAACAACTAGCTGCTTAACCTAAAAATGGGGTGTCCGTTTTTTGTGTAGCATTTCATCTAATTAATTGATTCTCGGCTAAATTTTACTCCACAACTTCATCTCCTCAACCCCACAATAAAGCACAGGCACCACAAATACGGTCAGTATTGCGATAGTCATGCCGCCGAATGAGGGAATCGCCATGGGTACCATGATGTCCGATCCTCGGCCTGTTGAGGTCAGGATTGGCAACAGGGCGAGGATGGTTGTGGCGGATGTCATCAGGGCGGGACGGATTCTACGTTGCGCTCCGTAAATGATTGCCTGTCTGATTTCGACTACTGATTCCATTTTGCGGCCTTTCTTACTTTCATCAAGGTAGGTCGCCATGATGACTCCGTCGTCGGAGGCAATACCGAACAGGGCCAGAAAGCCGACCCAGATGGCAACACTCAGGTTGATGGGGCTGACCTGAAAAAGTTCACGCATATCTGTGCCGAACATGGTGAAGTCCATGAACCATGGTTGCCCGTAGAGCCAGACCATGAGGAAGCCGCCGGACCATGCCACGAAGATTCCTGAAAAGACCATCAGAGTGGTGGCGATGGATTTGAATTGCAGATAAAGAATCAGCACGATGAAAAGCAGGGCCAGTGGCAGGATCACCGCCAACTTCTTCTGGGCCCGGATTTGATTTTCATAGCTTCCGGCAAATTCGTATGACACTCCAGCCGGAATGATTAATTCACCCGATTTGATTTTGGATTCCAGAAAGCTCTGGGCCTGTTCGACCACATCGACCTCGGCAAATCCGGGACGTTTATCAAAAAGCACGTAGCCGACGAGGAAGGTGTCCTCACTCTTGATAACCTGCGGGCCACGCACGTATTTGATCTCGGCAAGCTGGCTGAGGGGAATTTGTTCTCCGCCAGAAGCACTGACCAGAATATTGTTTATGGCGTCTATGTTATCCCGCAGTTCTCGCAGGTAGCGCACCCGCACCGGGTAACGCTCACGCCCCTCAACTGTGGTGGTGACCACCTTACCGCCCACTGCTATTTCAATCACATCCTGTACCTGTGAAAGCATAACTCCGTGCCTTGCAATGGCCTCACGGTCGATAATGATTTCAAGGTAAGGCTTGCCCACAATGCGATCAGCTATGACAGCTTCAGGCTGAACCGATCCGACCTGTTTGAGCAGTCTTTCAAGATCAAGGGCCACCTTTTCCAGAGTTTGCAGATCAGGTCCTTTGACCTTGATGCCCATGGGCGCACGCATACCGGATTGAAGCATGACTATGCGGGCCGCAATGGGTTGCAGTTTCGGGGCGGAGGTCACGCCGGGAACCTCTGCGGCCTTGACGATTTCATCCCAGATATCGTTGGGTGATTTGATGCCCTTCCATGCTTTACGGTCCGGGTTCAGGCCGGGGTTAAGTGCCGGACGCCAAATTCTATAAGGTTTGCCATCTGGATCAGGGATTAATTTACCGTTGTCATCGCGTTCAAAGTAGCCCTGAACGAGATAGGGATAGCCATCATTGGCAGGGACCAGCTTGCCACCAATATTGCGAAAAAAGTCATTCTGATCAGGATCGAATTTAAAGCGCAACCGCTCCCCGGATTGATCCACCAGATACTCTGACTTGTAATTAATGACCGTTTCGATCATGGAGATGGGGGCCGGATCAAGAGGTGTTTCTGCGCGCCCAAGCTTACCCACGGCAGAATCAACTTCCGGGATGGATTGGATCATCATGTCCTGTTTGCGCAGTACATCCATGGCCTCTCCGATTGAAGCATGAGGCATGGTTGTGGGCATGAACAGGAATGCACCTTCATCAAGATCGGGCATGAATTCCTTACCCAATCCGGGAAAAACGTGAGCCAGGTTTACATAGGGTGATGAGGATTTGATGGAGTCCGGTAAGAATCCTGTAAGATTGGCGAACCCGAGCCAGATGGAAAGTCCCAGCGTAACAACGATAGTAGGGAGGCTTAAAAAAAGAAGTTTGTGGTTTAGGCACCAACCGAGCATGCGGGGATATCCACGACGGAACAGGTAGAAGAAAAGCATCAGACCGCCGATGATTAGAGCAACGAACAGGTAGTTGTTGCTCATCCCTTTTTCAGGTCCCAATGGCAACCATGATTTGGTCAGCACATAGGCCACCATCAGAACTATGATCCATGTCTCAGCATAGTTTGCGTATTTGTGGAATTTTTCGGGGACAAAAGGAAGTGCGAGATGTTTTATACCAACGTAGATGAAGAACAGTCCGGCCCACCATTTGAGCAGCATGGAAACAGCGATCCCGCAGAGCAGGTAAAGTCCGGCTGTAATGTATGTACGCCTGCTCTTAAGAAATTTCTTTCGGGTAGTGAAAAGCAGTTCAGCCATGGGAGGCAAGATGGTCAGGGCTACGATAATCGAAGCCAACAAGGCGAAAGTTTTGGTGTAGGCCAGCGGTTTGAAAAGCTTACCTTCTGCCCCATCCATGGCGAAAACGGGCATGAAGCTGACTATAGTCGTGGCAACAGCGGTCATTACTGCGCTACCCACTTCAGCTGTGCCTTCATAAACAAGTTTTAACCTGCTTACGCCTTCTTTGCCCTGTTCAATCTTTTTGAGGATATTCTCGCAGATGATTATGCCCATATCGACCATGGTCCCGATGGCGATGGCGATTCCTGAAAGCGCGACAATATTCGCATCAACCTTGAAAACCCGCATGCCAATGAAGCACATAAGTACCGCAAGGGGCAGCAGCGAGGAGATGAGTAGTGAACTCTTAAGATGAATAACCGCGATAAGCACCACAATGATGGTGATCAGAATTTCCTCGGTCAGAGCAGTGTTGAGGGTTCCAAGGGTTTCATGGATCAACCCGGAGCGGTCATAAAAGGGAACGATTGTCAGCTTGCTTTCAGTACCATCAGGCAATATTTTTGAAGGCAGCCCCGGTGAAATGTCTTTGATCTTGTCCTTGATATTTTCAATGACCTTTAGCGGGTTTTCCCCGTAGCGGACAACAGCCACACCACCCACAACTTCCGCACCGCCTTTATCCAAGGCACCACGGCGTAAGGCTGGACCTTCGGTTACGCGGGCTACATCGCGTACGTAGATGGGGATGTTGTTGACCACTTTGACTACCGAACTTTCAATGTCGGACAGTTCTTTGATAAAACCGATGCCGCGGATAACGTATTCTGCGTTGTTTATTTCAATGGTCCGTGCGCCCACATCGAGGTTGGACATTTTTACTGCCCGGTAGACGTCGTTGAGCGTCACCTTGGCAGCACGCATAGCGTTCGGGTCAACATCAATCTGGTACTCTTTGACGAAACCGCCCACAGAAGCCACTTCACTGACCCCGTCAGCCGAAAGCAAGGCATAGCGGACGTACCAATCCTGTACGGATCGCAGTTCATCGAGGTCCCACCCACCGGAGGGATTGCCCTGCGGATCGCGCCCTTCGATTGTGTACCAATAGACTTGTCCCAGCGCGGTTGCGTCCGGGCCGAGGGCTGGCTTCACATTGGCTGGCAACGTTCCGGCAGGCAGGCTGTTTAATTTCTCAATGAGCCGGGAACGCGACCAATAGAAATCTACATCCTCATTAAAGATGACGTAAATGGTGGAGAAACCGAACATGGAGTAGCTGCGGACCGTCTTTACTCCGGGAATTCCGAGCAGAGCGACAGTAAGCGGATAGCTGATCTGGTCTTCCACATCCTGCGGTGACCGGCCCATCCACTGGGTAAAAATGATCTGCTGATTCTCACCAATATCCGGAATGGCATCCACCGGAACCGGAGAGCGGTCAATTCCGTCTATGTCCCAGTTGAAAGGAGCAGTGAAGATTCCGCCGCCGATGACCATAAGCAGCACAATTGCCACGATGAGCTTTTGCTCAAGGCAGAAAAGAATGGTCTTTTCAGTGAAAGACTTCGGTTCGGGATGGTCCATATCTTGAGTGCTATTTTCGCTCATATCGTTTTCCAAACCTTATTCCCCGGCCTTGAGCTGGCGTTCCACTTCCCCGCATTGAAGCATGGCTTCACCAAAGTAGGGATTGCGGATGTCCTCGTCAGATTGCAGCCACTTGGCTCCTTTGAAATCAAATGCCATGGGGCAGGATATTTCATACACGGGTTTGGCGGACTTGATGCCAAGCTTTTCCACCGCGTCGATCATGCCGTAGGAAAGCGGTTCCAGTCCGGCTCGAACTCCGACAATATCCTTGGCGTTACGGATGGCGGACATGCCGTCATTGATGTTTTTAAGCGCATCCATCCAGACTTTATGAGCATCAGCGGATAGGGATGTGTGGTCGATTTTTTTCAGTTCTTCCGCCATGAGTGCTGCCTGTTTCTGGGCGTTTCGCAGGTTGTCGGCTGCGAGAGCTTCACTGAAAGCGGAATAGGATATGAAGACTTTACCGAGTTGTACTTGGAAGGCTTCTGGGGCTTCTGATCTGTTTGCTGAATTTGCAGCAAGTGCAGATACTCCAAAGGCTGTATTCAGACGTTTGAAATGATTTTCCGCCTCAGCTGTGATTGATTTAAGCCTGCGCGCATCGTTTACCCCGCTGCCAAGCACAGCATCGTTTCTGAGCAGCATGGAAAGCTCTTTCCATATAAGGGATGCGTCCCCTTTAAGGCCGGAGCTGTCTATTTTTCCAAGACTGTCAAAGAAAGTGGAAAATTGTTTGCGGCTGTTCTCAAGGTCACCCGATTTAGCGGTTTCCATGAGTGAATCGAATTTCTTTTTCAGGAAGACCAGCTTTGATGCAAATATGGGTGGCAGAGTGTGGTTCGGCTTATCTGCCTGTTTCATGTTTTCCATGGCATCAGAATCATCTCCGTGGTCATGAGTAATGGGCTTCACGCCACTTTCAGGATTCATCATGCTGGGCTTGGCAATGATTTGGATGGCACTGTCTATTTTGAAGTTACCTTTGGTGACGACCTCTTCACCTTCATTAAGCCCGTACTTAACAACGTAAAAGTTCCCGGCCTTGGGACCGAGCACTATCTCACGCCCTTCGAAAACGCCTTCCTTTCCGGGCACGGCAATGTAAACCACTGCCCGTTTACCGGTTATAAGCGGAGCCGAGGCAGGGATTACCAATTCTTTCTCAGCTTGTTTTTCTTCCTTGTTTACCGCCCGGACAAACATTCCCGGCTTGAGCTTCAGTCCCTTGTTGGGGACTTCCAGACGGACTCTGACAGTGCGTGTTTTTTCATTAACCATCGGGTCTATGTAGACAACTTTTCCTTCAAAATTTTTACCGGGGTAAGCCTCAGTGCTGAAAGTCATTTTCATGCCCATTTTGATCCACGGGAGATCGGATTCATAGGCTTCAAGGATTACCCAGACCCGTGAGAGATCGGCAATGGTGTAGATCGGGGTTCCTGTTTTGACGTAAACACCCTCGACCACATCCTTTTTGATAACGATACCGCTCATGGGCGAGTAGAGGGTGATGTGTTCGGCAGCTTTTCCGCGTTTAACTATGTTTGCTATCTGGCTTTTGGAAAGTCCCAGCAAGCGCAGTTTTTCCCGAGCAGCCTGCTCGGTGCGGACGGCGGTGTCCTTAACCACTTTCAAGGAGCTGCCTCTCAAGGCTGATTTGGCTTTGACGGACTGAATCAGTTCTGCCTGTGCGGTAAGCAATTCCGGGCTGTAAATGGAAGCCGTAGCTTGTCCTTTGCGTACCGAGCTTCCAGTATAATCGATGTAAAGTTTATCAATGCGTCCCCCTGTCCATGCGGTGATGGTCCCAATGCGGGTTTCATCATAATCAACTTTGCCCATCATACGGGTTTCGACATTTACGCTCTGTCTTTCTACCGGGGTAGTAGCTATTCCGGCGAGCTTACGGGCGGATGAGGTCAGACTGATCTGGCGCAGGCTGATTGCCTCATCGCCAGACTTGCCGCCTTTTTCAAGCGGGATAAGATCCATAAAGCACAAGGGGCATTTGCCCGGTTCCGGCAACTGGATTTGAGGATGCATAGAGCAGGTCCAGACCACTTCTCCGGTTTCAGTTACCGTGGCTTCAAGGCCGTGCTCTGCGTGTTCTGCAACAACGGCCTTTTCAGTGTGCTTCCCTTCAGAACCTGAGAAGAAATAGCCTGCTGCAAAGGCGATAATGGCAACAAGGGTGACTGGGATCAGGACTTTTTTGATATCCGTAAATTTGCTCATGGTAAGTCCGTTTAATTCTTTTCAGGGATAGAAATTTTTGATTGCGGTAAAGTCTGCCCGTGGATGGTGCAGGGAATTTCCCGACCGACCAGATATTCGATTGTAGCTACCCGCTTGGCCTGCTCTGCCAAAGCCTGAAAATAGGCCAGCTGAAATTCAATTAGGGTCCGCTCTGCATCAATCAGGTCACTTGAAGTAGCCGTGCCGGACTGAAAGGCTTCAATGGAAACGCCAAGGGATTGTTCAGCTTTTGGTGTCAGGTTATCCCGGTAAAGGCTGACTTTGCGGATGGCATCCTGATATTTGTAGATTTCCAATTCCAGATCAGCAGTCAGGTTGCGTTCGAGGCCAGCCCTTTTGCGGGAAGCTGATTTGACCTTGTTTTCAGCTTCACTTAACTGCGCATCCTGCTTGTTCATCCAGATAGGCAGATTCACGGACATTCCGGTGACTATCGGGTCGCGGTCTTCGTTAGTTACATTGGGAGTTCTTGATTCGCCTGTTTGGATGTATTCAACGCCGAAAGTGAAGTCTGGGTAATAATCCTTTTTAGCCAGCTCTACCGATATCTTTTCTCTATCAACAGAATGATCCAGCTCTCTTAAGCGTGGGTTCCCGTTCTTGAAATCATTTTTCAATTCATCAGAAGACATGCCTATTTCCATCACTGGGATTGATTTGGGAAAAGGTAGTGTCTGGTCGTCTACCCTGTTCATGGCCGCGAGGAGTTTTGCCACTGTCGGTCCTTTACGTTCTTCCAGTGAGCGCAAACGCTCTTCAAGTTTACCCAGCTCGACCTGTGTCTTGATTACCCCGTCGTAAGCTCCGGCTCCGGTGGAATAGCGGGCGCGGGCCACGCTTTCGAGGTATTTCATCAGTTCAATATTTTCACGGGTGATGCGGATAGCCTGTGCGAGGTAGGCATAATCGTAATAGATTTTCTTTACTTCGCTGAATATTTTAAGCTTAAGATTATCAAACTTGGCCTTCTTGATGTCAGCATCGCGCAGGGCCTGTTCTCCTTTGAGGTCGAGCTTGCCGAACCATGGCAGGGCCTGGCTTAATCCGTATTTGAATTCCTGCGGTCCGGTGCGTGTTTCCACGGGCTGGATAAACCATGCAAAACTGAATCTGGGGTCAGGCAGGCTGGAGACACTGGCTTCCCGCTGCAACGCCGCTTTCCAGTTATAAAAAGCAGCGTACAGGTCATCGTTATTGCGGGCTGCATCCACAAGGTAGGTGCTTAATTCTTTGAGTTCATCATGGGTGGCGTGAATACTCTGCGTGCTGTTCGTTGTTGTATTCTGTGCGAAGACCGGGATGGATTGGATGAAGATGAACGCGCTGAAAAGAATTATGAGCATATATTTTGTAATGGAAGCTTGAGCCATGAAATTCTCCCGTTAAGAAAGCCGGAATGGAGGATGTTTAACATTGAGCAATTACTATTCCATGCTAATGGTTGTAATGAATACTGTACATTAAGAATCAGTATAATTCATCAGTTCCGGCTAGGCTTTTTGCTTTTAACCCTGTTTGTGCAATATCTGTCTGTGTATAATCAATAATTATAGCTTGTTGAGAGTGAAGGTTGCACGCTTTTTTGCACATGTTTGTGCTTTAACTGTCGATAAAACCATACTAAAAAGGTATAGTAATTTTCAAGTGGTCAGTTTAAATCAGATAATGTGCAATTATTTTCACATGAAAGTGCTGTAAGTTCCTATTTTTCGGATGCGTTTAACGATAACGCTTTGAAATAAAGACTTAATCTGATGATGGAATGTAATGTGAAAAAATAAGTCATAGCTCTGGGAGTATAGCTGTAAAAAGTGTATTCTGGATGCTGCTGTATTTCCGAGTCAAAGAGAATCCCACTATGAAGGTCGTTACATGAAGATACGTTTTAAACTGCTCCTACTTTTGCTCACGGTATCCATACTTCCCCTAGTTCTTGTTCAGGCCGGGGTGCTTGATTCCTTGCGTTCACTTTCCGATGACATTGGAGGGGAGGTTCGCAGGGAACTGGTCAGTAAAAGCAGTGTAGAGCTCAAAAGGCTCGTGGAAGACCATGCCCGTGTTTTGTCCAAGCAACGCAGGATCGTAGAACTTAATTTGCAGCAGATTTCAGCCGAGCTTTCCGCATGGATTGAAGACGGCAATGAGTTCAGTCTTCCTGAAGTGTTTTTGGGCAGCGATTCCGGGCAGGGAGATGTTGAGCGGTTGGAAAAAAAGTATGAACAGCGCGACCAAACCATGATGCATGGATCATATGTCTTGGATTTTGATTCGGTTCGTTACTCTGCGGGCGGTGTTTCTGATCAGAGTGCAATGCTGCCCTATGGGACATCGATTGCTGTACTGCCGTTGCTGAAAGCTGTGGAGTTGAAAAATTCTGAACTGACCCTGTGGATCAGGGCAGTGTTTAGTTCCGGGGAAAGTCTTGTTTACCCGGCAACAACCGGAATGAGGATGAACATGCATAAGACCGTTCCGGTTATTAATGAAAGTCCTGTTCCAACTTGGTCGCTTCCCCAGAAGGATATTCTAACCGGACGGACTATTCTTACAGCCTCATTGGGAATCTTTGTAGATAAAAAGGCTGTTGGCAGCATTTCTATTGATGTTCCCCTTGATACTCTCCTGCACGGCTATAACCATCTTGATGTATTTTCGCATAATATTGATTCCCTGCTGGTCCGTCTTGAACCAAACGGCAATGGAACTAGCGGAGTTGAAGTGGTGGCAAAAGAAGTGACTGCTTCCAGCCGCAAAAGTATGATGCATATGTGGGAACCCCCTTCCACTCAGATGCTTCTTTCTTCTACAGACGCAACCCTGTTCTCCAGATTCCGCAACTTTTTAGAGAACGGTAAGTCTGGTGTTCTGAGCATGCCTTATAATGGACGCGACAGTCTCTGGGCTTTTTCCGCCCCGGATAAGCGCGGCGTTTCCTTGGTTTTGATACTTCCCCACGATGATGTTGTTGCCCCGGCAGACAAGGCAAAATCTTATGTTCAACTTGCTATAAATGATCAGTTTCTTCGTACGGTAATTGTCCTGATTGCTGTTTTGTTGTTGGTCTCCATCCTCGCGTTCATGTTATCCAGGCGATTTACTGAAAATATTTTGATCCTTGCGCGGGGAGTCAAACGTATTGCCTCCGGTGATTTTTCTGCCCGTGTTGAAGTTGCCGGGGAGGATGAGGTGGGCGAACTGGCCCGTGATTTCAACTCAATGGCTCCGGCGCTTAGGGAGCATATTGAAATCAAGAGTGCTCTTGATGTGGCTATGGAGGTCCAGACTAATTTGCTCCCGCAATATCCGCCTCACATGAAAGGATACGATATTTATGGTGAAAGCAGGTATTGTGATGAATTAGGTGGTGACTACTTCGACTATATCCGGCCTGACCGGGATGGCGAGAACATCCGTTTTGCCATCGGTGATGTGAGTGGACATGGCGTTCCGGCGGCTATGCTTATGGGGTCTGTGCGAGGCTATTTGCGAGCACGGACACTCAGCGGCGGACAATTGGGCGAGATCATCACCGATGTGAACAGGCTTGTGGCGCAGGATACTTACAAGACAGGTCAATTCATGACCATGCTCATGGTCGAGCTTGATCCCGCTAAAAGTGAATTGCGCTGGGTCCGGGCTGGGCATGAACCGGCACTTATCTTCGATCCATCAAAGAATGATTTTACCCGCCTTGAGGGCGAGGGGATTGTTCTCGGGGCTTTTGATGATGTTGAATATTCCGATAATTGCTGTGCAGACCTTGAAGAGAGGCAGATTCTTGTTCTCGGTACTGACGGCATCTGGGAAGCATCCAATAAGGATGGAGAATTTTTCGGTAAGGAAAGGCTGTGGGATTTAATCAATTTGAAGAAAAATTCTTCAGCACAGTCTATTGTATCCGGTATTTTTGCTGCTGTTCAGGATTTTACCGGAAGAAGTAAGCAGGAAGATGATCTGACCGTGGTGGTCATAAAAAAAGAAAACAACACGCCAGAGGAGTTGTAACATGAAGAAGATTACTAACATCAGTGCAATAGTGGCCCTTATTCTCGTAATGTCCAGCGCAGTATTTGCTATGGATATGGACCATTCCGGTCACGGCAAGGGCAAAATGAAAGGCTCCATGCATGACGGTATCGCTATGATGGAAAAAGGGTTGGCCCATATGAAACACGGGGCAAAACTCATGCATGATCCCGCCACCATGAAAGACGGTATGGGGATGATGAACAAGGAAATGATGCCCATGCATAACGGCATGAAAATGATCGAAAAAGGAGCCGAGGGCGGCAAGCATCACTCCATGGTCAAAGGCTCAATGGGCCACGCCAACAAGGGCATGATGGAAATGATGAAAGGTATGGGACTGGTCAAGAAAGGCGACGACAAAGGCTTTCAGATGATGGACAGCGGCCTTGAGAAGATGGAGAAGTCCCTTGAGGAAGTGAAGGGAATGTCGGGTATGTAGCTCTCCGTTGATTGCTTAAGGATTGAAGAGGCTGCCTTCAGGTTATGGAAGGTAGCCTTTTTCTATTTACACTGGACAGTGCTGCCCTTCATTCAAACTGCTGTCTGCGGGAAAAAGGACTAGATCTTCCACTTCCTGATAGATCCCGATGCGCTGCCCTACGGCATGTTGGTGGTGGCTGGGAACCAGCGAAAGAATCTCTTCGTCATTATTAAGCTTGAGCTTGTAAAGAATGTTCGGACCACGGAATGTTTTGGAAATAATTTCTGCGCTGTAAGGACTGTCGTCATCATGAGTAACGTCTTCGGGACGAATGAGCAGCTTCGCCTGTGTGCCGGATTCAAGACTCGACTTGATATCTGATTGCAACTCACCCAAAGCACATTTGAGGGTGTTGCCCGAGACAATGGTTGCATTAATAAATACCCCTTCGCCCACAAATCCGGCTACCACCGGATTGCTCGGGTGATGGTAGATGGAATGGGGAGTATCCCATTGCTGCATGCTGCCGCAGGAAAGCACGCCGACCTTGTCCGCCATGGCAAAGGCTTCATTCTGGTTGTGGGTAACCATCAATGCCGTGATGGAACGGGATTTTAAAATTTCCCTGATCTCAGTGGACAGGGTTTCCCGCAGGGCTACATCCAGATTGGAAAAAGGTTCGTCCATAAGAAGCAACTTCGGTTCCGGTGCAAGGGCCCGTGCAAGGGCGACCCGCTGTTGCTGGCCTCCTGAAAGTTCATGAGGATATTTGGTTCCTGCTCCGTCTAGTTCTACTGTTTTTAGAAGTTCTGAAATTCGTCTCGCTTTCTTGTCTGAGGCCAAATCTTGTATGCCGAACCCGATATTTTCATTGACGGTAAGATGGGGAAACAGGGCGTAATCCTGAAATACCATGCCGATGTTTCGTTTTTCCGGGGGAACGTTTTTTGGGCCAGCCACCACTTGCCCGGCTATGGATATTGATCCTGCTGCAATATTCTCAAAGCCCGCTATGGCTCTCAATAAAGTGGTTTTGCCACACCCGCTGGGACCGAGTAGGCAGCCTATCTCCCCCTCTTCAAGAGAGAAGGTGGCGTTTTTAACCGCATGGAATTCGTCGTAAAATTTATCTATATTTCTTATTTCAAGTAGAGCTGTCATTAGGACTCCTATTTATCCATTTGTCTGGTCAGCAGCATTACCGGAAGCAGGCCGACAAGAATTAGAATAATGGCCGGAACTGCCGCAAGTTCCCATTCCCCTTCGGAAGTGTATTCATAGATTTTCACCGCTAAAGTATCCCAGCCGAAGGGACGCATCATCAGGGTGATAGGCATTTCCTTCATTACATCCACCAGCACAAGGATAGCCCCGGTGAGCAAGCCCTTCCTGAGCATGGGGATGTAGATCCTGCGCAGCATGCTTATCCCGGTTGCCCCCAGGGTACGGGCGGCTTCGCCGATTGATGGAGTTATGCGTTGGATGGCACTGTCTACTGCCCCGAATCCGGCAGCAAGAAAACGAATTCCATATGCCGCAATCATCAGGCCTAGCGAACCTTGAATCATGTTGCTTGTGTCGATTCCAGTGGGTTTGAACAGAGTGGCTAGGGTGCTGTCCAGCCAAGCCGCAGGGATAAAGATGCCCACCGCAAGTACGGTTCCGGGCAGAGCATATCCGAGTGTGGCGATACGGGTAGACCAGTTCATCATCGGGCCGGGATCGTTTCTTTTGGCAAATGAAAGGGCTAGCGCGGCAGCAGTTGTAATCACGGCTCCGGCAAGTCCCAGTAGCAGAGTGTTTAAACCGTATTCAATGTATCTTGCCAGATCGGTTTCTATGGCTTCGAACCCCCATTGCATAAGTTTGATGCACGGCAGGACAAAAGCAAGAAAGAACACCAGTGAGCAACTTGAAAAGGCCAGCCATTTCCACGATCCGGATAGCTTGAGCCGTTCGGTTATATTGCTGCGTCCGGCTTCAGTGTAGCGCATTCTTGAACGCATTTTTTGTTCGGCCACCAGAGCAGTGAGGACGATGATTGCAAGTATTGAGGATAGCTGGGCCGCGCTTTCAAGGGAAAACATGCCGAACCATGCTTTATAGATGGCGTTGGTAAAGGTGTCGTAGTTGAAAATGGAAACCGCGCCGAAATCCGCAAGGCTCTCCATACAGACCAGCACCAGTCCGGCGGCGATAAATGGGCGGGCCATGGGCAGGGCGACTCTAAAGAATGCTCTCGCCGGAGAAAGTCCTAGTGTCCTTGCCGCTTCAATGGCTGTGCGCCCTTGAGTCATGAACGCGCTGCGGCTCATGAGATAGACGTAGGGGTAGAAGGCAAGGGAAAGTATTAGCGAAACCCCACCGAAGTTGCGGATGTCGATGAATCCCATGGATGGAAAAATAGACCTGATCAATGATTGAACAGGTCCGGTGAAATCGAAAATTCCAAGATAAACAAAGGCAAAAACATACGGCGGTATGGCAAAAGGCAGGACCAAAGCCCATGAGAAAAATTTTCGGCCGGGAAATTCACAGGCCCCGGTCAACCAGCCCAGTCCTACTCCACTGATGGCGGTCAGAGGAATGATGCAGAGAAGCAACAGGACAGTGTTTATGGCTAAAGTACCCAGCACATTTTCAGCTAAATGTGACCATATTTCCTGACTGGGTGAAAGCAGGAAACTGAGAATGACCAGCAACGGAGCAGCGGCAACAAGCGCAAGTGCTCCGGCAAGGGCGAACCATGCCGGAGACTTGATGCGAATGTTATTCCGCCGGGGTGTTGGAGGTGTTCCCCCGGCGGGTTTGTGAGTAATCTCTTGAGTCATATTTTTATTTGTATCCGGCGCGATCCATAAGCTTGATTGCTTCAGCCTGATATTCACCGTACTTGGAGACATTCATGGGATTGCCCTTGAACTCTCCCCATGCGGCTACAACAGGATCGGGCTTAACTTCTGGGTTAACGGGATATTCCATGTTCAGGGAAGCGAACTTGCCCTGTGCTTTTTCAGAGGAAAGCCACTCAAGCAGTTTAAGGGCTTCTTCCTTATGCTTGGCATGGGCGGTAACTCCTGCACCGGAAACGTTCATATGCACACCGCTGGTTTTCTGGTTGGGCCAGAAAATAGCGAGGGGCAGATCGGGGTTCTTTTTGAGCAACCGACCGAAGTAGTAGGTATTGACCACAGCTACATCACCCACTCCGGCTACAACAGCTTCAAGGGTTTTGGTGTCGCTGGAGAAAGGAGCAACAGGCATATTGTTAACCCATGACTTTACGATCTCTTCGGTTTCAGCTTCGCCTTTTTCCGCAATGAAGGATGCTACGAGGGACTGATTGTACACCTTTTTGGAAGTTCTGAGCAAGAGGCGTCCTTTCCATTTGGCATCACCGAGCGCTTCGTAGGTGCTGAGTTCGTTCGGATCAACTTTGTCTTTATTGTAAACGATTGTGCGAGCACGCACGGAAAGTCCGGCCCAACGGTTTTCCGGGTCACGCAGGTGGGCGGGCACGTTCTTCTCAAGGGTTGCGGATTTTACCGGGGCCAGCACGCCTTCGTTGGCTGCGTGCCAGAGGTTACCTGCGTCAACGGTAATGAAAAGATCTGCCGGAGTGTTTGCGCCTTCAGCCTTGATGCGTTCAAGCAGGGCTCCGGCCTTTCCAGTGATGTATTTCACCTTAACACCGGTTTCCGCAGTGTAGGCATCAAAAAGAGGTTTGATGAGGTGCTCTTTGCGTGCAGAGTAGACAACTACTTCAGAAGCAAATGCTGCTGTAGACCATGCCGTGACCATAATTGCTGTGATAGCAAGGGTAATCAGTTTTTTCATTATTTCTCTCCCTGGAGTGTTTTTTGTGTGAGTTTGAAATTGAATCTCAATAACAGATAATGACGGTATGGAATTATGTCAAGATAGGCGAGTAAGTGGTCGCTTTTGGTGCGTTTTGTTTTATATTCAGTATGTTGTGGTGTTTTTTCTTGTTTGGATTAATCCAGATTTAGTAAAAAACATACTAAAATAGTATGATTTTTTAAGCTCTGGACTGACTAACAATCTGAAATTTTGAATAAAATATTATAAAAAATAATTTCAGCTAGTGATGTTTGGTTCATTTCACTAATTCAAGGGTGTCTGCACATAGCTTCACTGATAAATTAAAAAAAGTTTGTCCTAAATAGTTATGAATTAACTGAATGCCCAAAAAAAAGAACCTCAAACCGAGGTTCGAGGTCTTTGCTAATTTAACGCTGACAGTTTTGAAAATCCAGCCAGTCTCATCTAAAAATAATTATTTCATTCTCCCTCAAAACCCATTTAAACTTTCTTAGACAAAAAGTCTGCCCATTTAAAAAAATTTTCTTTTTCCCAAAACCGAGAGAGATCAAAAAAACAAAAAGTAAAAGGGTGCTAGACTATTCGTCTAACACCCTGTATTTACTGTGGTAGGCCACCAAGGACTTGAACCTTGAACCAACGGATTAAGAGTCCATTTTTATTCAATAGACATATGTCCCTGAGCGTCCCTATGCGTTGTATTTAAAGGCTTTCTTTTTTATAAATGTCCCTGAACGTCCCTTGAAAGTTGCGAAAACCGGGAGTATACCGGGAGAATGAACAAAGCGCGTACCACGACAGAATGGAAGAAAGTAAACAGCACTAGAGGCGTTCGTTACTATGAGCATGCTACTCGAAAATATAAAGGTAATCCAGATAGATATTACTCCGTCCGCTGGTATCGCCAAGGCACAACCTTAGAAGAAGGAATCGGCTGGTCTTCAGAAGGATGGAAGGTTGCCGAGATAGCCGACATCAGACACAAGCTCCAACAGAATTACAAGTCTGGGGAAGGCCCCACCACATTTGCTGCGCTCAAAGAACAGCACGCCCAAAAGAAAGCTGAAGCTAAAGCGAACGAAGCCAAAGAGCAGATCAAAGAAATCACCTTCCGAGAGTTCTTTGAACAATACTATACCCCTTGGAAGCGCGACCGCAAAAAAAGAAAGACATGGACGGACGATGTAAAAAGGGCCGACAAACGCATCCATCCATTCCTTGGAGATTTTCCCCTCTCAGCCATTACTCCGGATCTCCTTCAGGAGTTCATGGACTCCCTTTACGATGACGAGCTGGCCGATGCGACAGTACTCCATCACATGGCCATCATTCGATCTGTATACAACCGCGCGGCCGCAACCATAGTTAAAGACGTCGTAGTCTTCTCAGGCCAATCCCCTCTTGAGCAAATAGACCTACCCCAAATCGGCAATCAGAATCAAAGAGAACGTTTCCTCACCAAGGAAGAAGCGAAGCTGATAATTTCCACGACATTAAAGAAAGTAGAATTAGCTGAGAGAAATCTATGGCGACAAAGCTGGCAGGATCTGCATGACGCAATTCAATTATCCCTGCATACAGGAATGAGGCTTGGCGAAATCCAGCGTGTAGAATGGCACGATGTGAATTTTTATGGGAAATCGCTAACAGTGAGACTCATCAGCAACGGACAAAAGCCGGGAGGGACTATCCCTCTCAATTCAGTAGCTCTTGATGTGCTCATGCGCCGGAAGGAAGAATCTACCGATGCGCTGATCTTCCCTCCCCTTTCCGGGGGCAAGAAGAAAGAAAACCTTTCAAAACAATTCAAGGTCGTTGTAGACGAATTAGAGTTAAATAAATTTGCTACAGCCAAAAGTCAGCGAATAGTATTCCACAGCCTGCGCCACACTTTCGCATCATGGCTGGCAATTGTCGGCGTTGATATTTACCGGATCAAGACCCTCATGCGGCATAAGACTATTAATATGACCATGCGGTATGCTCATTTGAGCCCTGATTTTTCTCAGGGGGCTGTGGAGTTGTTGACTGAGGATTAATTTCTTTTTTCCCAAAAGATCAGACTAAAGAAAGCCGTCCTATTAAGGGCGGCTTTCTCATTTTCAATCCGCTGTCATTGTGCGGAATCGTTCAACGAAGGATTAAGGCAGATATGTACAATTTTTCAACGTTTCAATCCGCTGTCATTATGCGGAATCGTTCAACTGAAGTGATCGGGTAAAATATGAGTAGAAAAGAGAGTTTCAATCCGCTGTCATTGTGCGGAATCGTTCAACTGTTATTCTATTCTTCAAGCCTTATATGTTGATGTTTCAATCCGCTGTCATTATGCGGAATCGTTCAACATATGGAGTGGGCGTATCCTGAGTTTGAGATGACGTTTCAATCCGCTGTCATTATGCGGAATCGTTCAACCTGGTATAAACTTACCATCATCGGTTTCTTAGGTTTCAATCCGCTGTCATTATGCGGAATAAAGATATCCCCATTTTATACTTATTTCAAGCAATGCACGGAAAAATTACCTAAGCCGTGAGAGGTTTTACTGCCTATGTGGATCAGGCTGCCGCCGTAAAGTATCGGCAGGTATTCCCCCGGCACTCCATAGCAGCGCACCAGCCCGGCCATGCCAGAAAGATCGATTCCAACGCCCTGCCTTTCGGAATAGCGTCCGGCCTGCACAGAGTGCAGCTTTGGAGCGGAGCGAATGTTCTCGGCCATTTTCCAGAACTCAGAGGAGAAACGGCCCATTGATCCGGTATGATACCAACGGTTGATGCTCCGCAACCGATTAACCGAGCGGCTGACAAGCTCATGAAAAGTCGTACTGCTAGAACTATCCCCACCTCTGATCTGGAGCGGCGTATTAAAGCGGATCTCAATATCATATTTTCCATCAGGCTCCATTCCGACCAAGCCTCCGGCAGTATAGACCTCAATGGAAGCCCCGGCCTCATAATCCAGCGGGGCGCACTCCCCGGAAGGCCGGATTATTTCCACACCTGCGAACTCAAAAGGCAAACGCGGCTCAAGTCCATTTTGCTTCCACCATGCGGAACCGACTTCAGGAAAATAAAGCTCATCCAGCACCTCGCACAAAGCCGGCACAATGAACCGCACCAGCTCCACCCCATTGCCGAAAATATTCAAGTCCAGCCTGCACGGCTGTTTTCCCTTTTGCTCCGGGCCGTTCTCTGCCAACTGAAAAACAAAGGGAGGCGAAATATCATTCACTTTGCCCCGAATCTCAAAGGTAGGCATAAAAAAACGGGGATAAAGACACCCCGTTCCCTCCGGGCAATCCGCACAAACCCGGTTGCGAAAATCAGCATAACCAAACGCATAGCAGGAACGCTTCTTCAGCAGTAGCCCCAGCCGAGAACGTACCCGGCTGACCAGCAATGAATAATTGCCGTCCGCCTCGCGCACGGAAAAAGGCCAGCCAGCCGGACTTTTAAAATGCAACCGAAAACGGCGCATCTCCGTGCCTAGTACCGGACTATAAGATTCTATGTGCATAGCGTTTGAGTCTAATTTCATATGTATTGTTAATGCCTCAATTGGCGAAGCCCATTTAGACCGGCACATTCATCGCAGGACAGCGGATTCGGATTTAGTCTTAATGCCTCAATTGGCGAAGCCCATTTAGACTTATCCCGTGCGTCACACTCCTCACCCCTCAAAAGTCTTAATGCCTCAATTGGCGAAGCCCATTTAGACTCAAGGGCAGTATTGCACTTGGAGCGTTTACAATTGGTCTTAATGCCTCAATTGGCGAAGCCCATTTAGACAGCACCCTCTGGGAGCCCTTTAACCATGCGGGTTAAGAAGGGCAAAAACGCTGGCGACTGATTTTGAGCTTTTTTTCGACTTTTTTACACCTGAAAAACGGCCTAAAATGGGCTTCAACCCCTTGAATTCACTAACTTACGCTAGCGATTATTTTTCACTTTACACAAAATAGCTGTTTTTAACAAGAATCCTGAACAGTTACAAAAAACACAGTTCAAAATCGAAATCACTCAAGTATTTTGGCTATCTTTCTGAAAAGAAAACACGCTATCTCCCCTTAATATTAATACTTCTACTAAATATCTGAAGCTTATTTTCTAATTCTCAAAGATTTATACTCATTACCTTTAAGGATAGCCTTTTTATAAAAATTTACCTGTCGCATTATTGTGCTGCGGCAGACAGCACTCTCCAGCGATGTAAACGAGTACGGAAGCATGATCCGTTTCTCAAAATGTTTGGTAATCTTTTTCAATAGCTCATATTTAATTAAGCAGGGCGTCGAACCATCTGTAAAATTGCTATTAAAATGCTCTGGTCGCACTTCCCGTCTATGAATCAAAGAAATTACCAACGAATCCACAATAAACCTGAATTCTTCCTGCATGTCCGAAGCTAGGGCGTGGTGCCTGCCATACTGCGCATGCATAAAACCGATCTGCGGATTAAGCCCCACAACCTGTAATGCGGTAGAGACATGGTTATGAAGCAAGGTATACCCGTATGACAAAAGCGCATTCAACGGATCAGGGGACGGATGCTTTTTACGACCAATAAAACACATCCAATCCGGCATGGATACAATGAAGGAATCAAAATACAACCTTGCGCCGGTGCCTTCCAACCCTCGTATTTCATCCACAGAATTTGAAACCAAAGCCCTATCTCGCAATTCATAGACCGTTTTAACTTGATCGGAATGCTCCTTCAGACTTTTCCGCATCAACAAAGCACAATTATGCAGCTTCGCGGAAACAGTTTCACGCGCCATCTGCAAACAAAATTCGTCATTGCACTGCGCTGTTGCCTGCTTAGTCCATAAATGCCAATGCCCTTTATTGTTTCCCACTGAAAGCTGCAACAAACCGTTACGCCTGCAAAAGTATGTAGGTACTTTTTTCTGGGAAAGGGCGATAACTGTAGGCATTGTTATACGCGGCCTCCCGACTACTACAACATGGGAAACAGCCTTCAGAGGCAAAGTTTGTAAATAGGATGAATCATCAGAAGCCAAGCGGATTGCCTGCCCTTCCAAATTAATACTGATCTTACAAAAACAAAAAGCAAGCTTCGCAATTAAGCAAAGCTTGTTTCTGTGTCGAACTTCAAATGCCCCAATTGGCGAAGACCATTTAGACTAATTGGCGTTGTTCGTATCCGGTTCTACGGAAGCGTCTTAATGCCTCAATTGGCGAAGCCCATTTAGACCTGCCAGCGAGGGCACAACCCAGCGGATCAGCCTCGGTCTTAATGCCTCAATTGGCGAAGCCCACCGCATTATCCCGGTACACCTCCCCTTCTGAACCTTCTTCTGACAGCAAGAAACAGAAGAGCAACTTGCCCCAGTATGAGTAACTGCATGTATACATAAGCAAAAAAAGCCATATCTGAAACTTCCTTTGAGTATACATTCTTATCTAGCAAAACCAATGAAACGGCCTTGCGTAGGGCATGCCAATAATCAACACCTGAATCTATCCTCATTACTACAACAGGACAAATACCAAAAAGGAGAAAGAAAAGCACAAAAGCAGCTCTCCCCCAAGAAGTTCCGTACATTGATGAAATCTTGTACAACCAGAAGGCGGGCTTTTCATAAAAACTAGCAAGTTTTGATTTAACGTACATTTCTGAACGGAAAAATTTCTCACTGCGCTCAGAATCTCGCACATCATCGTAATAGTTTACTAATTCTCCATACTGCTTTTTAACTGCTTCAAAACGCTCATTGGCACCATTAAGCACGACGCTTTCCAGTTCATCCTTCAGTAGGAGCCTTTCCTCCAACTCCCGCCACCTTACATTATAAAATCTGCATGCCTGAGACAAATCCACATATAGAAAGGAGACATTTTCCAAAGATAAATTCGAAAAGACTGCTTCTTTATTGAATTGAGAGCGAGTGAAGGAGACATCGTTCATCACTAAATCATAAAATTCCGCTTTGCCCCAAAACCTACTATTTGTCAGAAAAGCCTGTGTATGAAAGCCAGCCTGATGTCCCTTTTTTGTTCCCCTGAAAATAACATCGCCCTTAAAATCACAGTTCTGGATTTCAGTAGAATAGTAGCTCTTGTCTCCATCTATGGGTGGATCAAATGCAGTATTCTCAAAGCTGGCATATTTCGAAAACGTGCTCCCTTGAGCCATGAAATTGTAAACGGTCACACTTCCAAAATCTAATCTGCTATGAAAGTTTGAACCGACAATCTGCACCCCACGAAGAAAGACACTATTGCTAAAAGGAGCTCTGCAATAAATCTCCGAAGCATTTAAAGAAAAATCACCATGGACTTTCATATCAGCAAAAGAACACTCATTATGAAGCGAGAGCGTGTGGCACCTAAAATGGCCGAAAGACACAGCCCCACGAAGCAGTAGCCCGCCCAAATCAATTCTTTTCATAATCAGCGAATCAAAGATGAGATTCTGCATTGAAATTACACTGGAACTTTTGAAGTCGCTTAATACAACATCCGCGACATAGAACTTTGTCCCAAACTCATGAGAATCAAGCAAGTCTCGATGAAACTTATTCCACTCATCAATGCTGGGGCCTTCTGCTGCTAACATCAGCCTAGAAAAGTCACGACTAATATCAACTTTTTTATAGGCATCATCTTTCTTTAAATTCATCTTCTTAACCTATTTCAGCTACATAAACAAAAGCCCCCCAACTCTACAAAGAAGCGATGGGTCTTAATGCCTCAATTGGCGAAGCCCATTTAGACAGTTAAGGTTTCTTCACTTGTTAGAATTGGAGAGTCTTAATGCCTCAATTGGCGAAGCCCATTTAGACTCCCACTTCGGGAATGCTCAAGAATCGTCTTCGGTCTTAATGCCTCAATTGGCGGAGCCCATTTAGACTGACGTAATTATCTGGAAGTCAGGTAACGTCATTTTGTCATAATGCCCCAATTGGCGAAGACCTGCCATACACAGTAGATGCGACTCTGAAGTTTCAATGCCCCAATTGGCACCACCTAACATGCACATTTAAACAAACCAATGCCTTGGGAAACATATTACGTAAACATGTCTTAATGCCTCAATTGGCGAAGCACATTTAGACACAAAGCAGCAGATGCCCCTGCATTGTTAATGTATGCGTCTTAATACCTCAATTGGCCAAACCCATTTAGACTTAACCCTCGGGAAAGTCCAATGACTTCTAGGTACGTCTTAATGCCTCAATTGGCATGCCCATTTAAACACCAATATCGTTTCGCATGGCGTATGTCATTTAAGTCTTAATGCCTCAATTGGCCCCATTTAGACTTAACCCTCGGGAAAGTCCAATGACTTCTAGGTACGTCTTAATGCCTCAATTGGCATGCCCATTTAAACACCAATATCGTTTCGCATGGCGTATGTCATTTAAGTCTTAATGCCTCAATTGGCGAAGCCCATTTAGAGTCAAATTCCTTGATAAAAATCCCGAAGTAAAGTCTTAATGCCTCAATTAGCAAACACAACTAAACTGTACTCCCTAAAATATCAGGACGCAATTCAAACACCGGATTTTCAGCACCATGTAATACATAGTCCCCGCAGCCGTATGCCTTATTACCACCCACATGGATAAACTGCCCGTACCAAAGCAGAACACGCCATTCTTCCGGCACATTAGCAAAGGCGACATCTCCCAGCATTCCTTGAAGCTGTTTTCGCTTATGCTTATTGCCTGAAGCTTTATGATTACTCCAGATAGGGGTTTCAACCTTCACAAAATACTTGTGCGTAACTTCAACCCCGTCCAACGCGGGCATTTCATCGAAAGGCCCGAGCGGCGAAACCTTATTAACATTACTCCAAAGCTGCTTAAAAAAATGCTTTGCAACAAAACAGCGATTCCCCTGCAAAGGAAACCGCTCACTGTATTCATCAGGGCTGCGCATTTTTAAAGGAGACACAAACTGAAGTGTAACGGCCCCGCTCTGTATTCCAAGCTGCAATTCCCCAGAGCCATTACAAGCCAGTGCAACGGACAATTCATTCATCTTGAAATCAATAAAATTTCCACCGAATATAGGCGGACTATCTCCCCAGTAATCAAGACTGCGTTGCCCTATCTCAGTAAATCTTTCTGCCAACACAGCCATGCGCCCTGCCAGCACATCAGCATTATCGCCCATGCAATTAATACCGAAAGTATAAACCTCGCCCGCCAACATTTTAATACGGCCGAACTCGCAGACAACAGGAACCATTCCAACAGGTAAATTATGCGCATTATCCTTAGGGTCAGCATACTCCCCAAACAAAGCAGCAAGAATAAGCCCACGCACAGCATTACCGTGATAAACGGGGCATTCTACCGCACGGGTTAAGATAAAGGAAAAACGAAACTGGCGAACGGGGATATGCATGAGAACCTACCTGTAAATTAGCATTATCAAGAAGTTCGCACTCTATACCCTATATAAGATTGTCGCAATAGGTACAGGATATTACAAAAGCAAAAAACAAACTTAGCTGTCACGCAAAGCTTGTTTTTTAATGCCTCAATTGGCGGAGCCCATTTAGACTTTTATAAAAACTGTTCAATTCTGTAAAATTTTTGTCTTAATGCCTCAATTGGCGGAGCCCATTTAGACCATATCGAACTCAGGAAAAAGAATTTCCGCTCTCGTCTTAATGCCCCAATTGAGGGAACCAACTTGGACTAATACGTGGGGTCAGCAGCCCAGCGACGGCAATGTCTTAACACCCCCAACGTTTAGGATCATTTCGCATATCCCCAAGGAGGCCAATATGGATATCTTAATGCCTCAATTGGCGATGCCCATTTAGACTTTAAAGCTTTTATCAGAGCTTTTGAATGGAAAATGATGATGTCTTAATGCCTCAATTGGCGAAGCCCATTTAGACGAACTATTTATATTATACAACCAGATGTGTAAATAAGTCTTAATGCCTCAATTGGCGAAGCCCATTTAGACAGCATGAACCTTACTCCATTTCAACACGATCCTCAAACTCAACATCCAACACACCGTCCCTGTCGCGAAGATTTGCGAACTTAGCTCCATAATATTCAGTCCATAATTCTTTAGGAACTTCACGTAAGAAAAAGACAATCTTATACTCCTTACGCGTGCTGTCATCGCTGACCTTCTCGCTTGTTTCAATTCTAAAATACTTCAGCCCTCTTGCTCCACTCATCTGTGCTCCAAGCTGCTGTCCCCAAGCACGGATGTCACTTTCTTCTGCCAGAGGAATGTAATCAGCCCTCATAATCAGAAGATTATTCTCACGAAAACGAAATTCAGCCGTCAACACCTTGGGAAGATCATCCTCCCAGGACTGACGCATATTGGCGATATAGAGCACCACGGCCACAGCCAAAGTAATCGTACCCACTATCGGCTCAAAAATATTCCAAGAATTAGTCAGTATTTCCTTAGTGCACTTGAACTTTTCCCAGTCAGACAAAAGCAACGAGACAGGAATAAACACCATCAACAAACATCCTATCAGCTTGCTTTCCTGCATAAAATAACTTCCAAAGCTTCTCTTCTTCCCCATACCAAACCTCCGAGTGATACATTTATTACAAACTTCGTCTTGTATAATACAAGAAGATATCGTAAGCAAACTCTAAAGAATGTCTAATCAAAAAAACATTCTTCTTATACTCTTGAGAAAAAACTAACTAAATTATCAACAAGAGGATAATCAATGCCGAGAATAAAGGTCGAGTTATCAGCTGAATTCATCACTCCCTGCTTCGGGGGTACGGTCAGCTCCAATACATCCGTAAGTTACCCAGCAGAATTGCGGGAGCCATCTATTCGCGGACAGATCCGCTGGTGGATGCGTGCCTGCGGTATGGACAGAAAGGCTGTAGACCGGATTATGGGTTCAACGGACAGTGGTCAATCCCTTGTGCGTTTCCGCAAAAAAGCATTGGTCAGAAACAGAATGGAAACAGAGGATTGGTGGACAGATCCCCAATACCGGGCCTGCCCTAAATATCTGTGGTTCTTTGTGGCTCCTTCCACCAGTAATAAAAAAGGTGAAAGCAATCGTGTAGGTCAAAAATGCATTACCAAAGGTAGCGATTTTAAGTTGGAACTAAGCTGCCGTCCCGGTCAGGAAGCAGAGCTGAAACAGATTGTGGCTTACACTATTCTCTGGATAACCTTCGGTTCCATCGGTTCCCGCTCCACCCGCGCCGGGGGCTGCATGAAATACCTTGGCATTAAGGATATACAGGGTTCAGATGCAATATGCGGAGCATTTCAAGGTCTGAATGAGGCTTCCCTGCCTGAACTCTGGAGCAAAATTTCTCCACAACTCGGCGTAGAGCTATCAACACCCCCTTTCCGCCTGCTCTGGGATGACAGAATTCGTCCTACTGACAGCAATGCAGCCTTGGACTGGTTTGCAAATAAATGGAAAATCGTCCGTGCGGAACTGCGAAGCTCTGATAAAGGATTCTGGGGACTTCCATTTAAAGATAAAACTCCTACCCAATTAGAGGATAAGGACGGGAATACCATTAAGACTGAGCGCATGACCTCGCATATCCATCTACGTCCACTAAAAACCAAAGATGACGGAGTGTTCTACCCAGCAGCATTGGTCTTTGACCAACGGATGGTCTTGCAAGGGATTGACACTCAAGCTGGTAACGCAGCCCTTGATAAATACTTCTCGCACTCAATCAAATTCAATGGAGGTGAGCAATAATGGCCCATCTCGTAAAAATAGGCTTCGGCCCGGTGCATGGATTCATCACTGCTGCACGCAAACTGGAAGACCTCTGCTCCGGCAGCACCATGCTCAGCGAATTGATGAAGGGAGCGGCTGAAAAACAGGAGAAAGACCTTATATATCCGGTACTGCCCTCCAGCGATTCCAAGGCGAATATGCCTAACATCATGCTCTTGAAGACTGAATCCAATCCGAAAGAGCTTGCGGAATCAATTATTTCCGGCATTAAGGACCAATTCTGCGAACAGGTGGAAAAGGCCGTCAAATCGCAAAAGCTGGAAGTTGAAAGCGACTTGCTGAATGCTGTTATTGAACGGCAGACTTCAGAATTCGTGGAAACAGTTTGGAGCGCAGTGGAGCTGGGAGCATCCTTTGAAAACTCCCTTGCCGAGCTGAATATGCGTTTCGATGCTGCAAAGCGGACCCGTATGTTCTCCCAGAACGAAGAACCGGGTATGAAATGCACCTTGCAGACCAACCTTTCAGCCCTTACGCCGAAATTTGAGAAAGGAAACCCGGACCAAAACACCAAAAGATGGTGGAAGGGACTCGAAAACCGGGACATGTACACATACGAAGGGCGAGCTCTTAAAAATTCAAGCAAACTCAGCCAAAAAGGAGAACGCTTTTCCTCCGTCGGACTGGCTAAACGAGTTAAAGCCCGCATAGAAGATGAAACGCATCACTTTCCGTCCACTCATGCGATCGCTACTGCCATGTGGCGCAAGCGGATTATTGAAAAAAGCGGACATGAGAAATACGAAACTTCTGTGTTCATCTCATTCTTCGAAAAATGGAATGAACTTGAAGCGAGTGGCGACATCGAATTCAACACAGTTCCTGAAGATGTTATTCCGGCACTGCCTGAGCTGGTAAAATCCATCAAAACAGCTCCCGAAATTCTGAAAATGCTACTGACTTGCGAAGCTCAATGCTTCCGCAAGACTGAATTTCGTAAAGGGACAGCCAGCAAAGACCCCATCTCCAAGGAGCGGGGAGAGCTAGTATCTTGCGCTAAAGATATCGGTGCGGGCACACCTCCTGGCCACTTTGTCCTGCTTTCTGCGGATGGTGATTCCATGGGGCGTTTTGTGGATGCCTGTAAAAGCGTAGAGAAACTTACTGAGCTAAGTAGCAAGTTGAAGAATTTCTCGGAACAAGCAATCAAGACTATCGAATCGCCGGAAGTCTGCGGCCGGGTTATTTATGCCGGTGGTGATGATGTGCTGGCGGTCATGCCCGTAGATGCTGCAATTCAAGCAGCGTGTACCCTGCGACGCGACTATGCCGAGAAACTGAAAGGGATCACGTACACCGAGAATGGCGAGCAGATTCCGGCAACTCTGAGTGCCGCCCTGCTTTTTGCTCCGGATAACTATCCGCTGCACCGCTTGCTGGATAACGCTGAAGCTACCCTCAACACTAAAGCCAAGGCTGCAAATAAAGATGCTCTGGCAATCACCGTATACAAAGGGAATGATGAAGTCAGCGCAACAGTCCTGCCTACAGAATTAAATAGCTGGAAATTCGATACCTGGGCAGAAGGATTGGAATCCCTGTTCAACGAAAAGAAACTCTCATCAAAAACCATGTACGACCTGCACCATGACCTGTTGATCATGGAAAGCGGTAAAAGCTGCGATCCTGAACTGATCAAATCAGTGGTCTTGAGCAGAATCGCCACCAACCGAGAATTAGATGAAGCCGACATGAAACTGGTTCAGGAGAAGCTCGAAGAGTTTTTCACTGCGGGAGTTATGGACTTCCGCAACAGTCCACCATCATTCATAGCCGCAACCCTGATCAGCCTACGCAACATCTGGAGGATGCAATGTTTGTAGAAATAAGCCCTCTCGATACAATCTTCTGCCGGGATAGCCGCAGCTTCGGCATGGATGAAGCTCATGCCGTGGATTCTGTTTTTCCACCGCCACCTTCAGTCATGTTTGGAGCTATGCGCGGAAGTATTTTCATCACCCAGAACTTCGGCAACCTGAAACGGGACAATGGATTCAAGCACAGCTGGCCCGCATGGTTCGGCGATACAGAATCCTCCGGAGATCTCTTCCAGAAAGGTCCGCTGCCTGTAATAGACGGAAAGACAATGTTCCCCCTGCCACTGGACGGATTTCTTGAAGAGCAGGATTCAACAGAATACGGCTTCATGCCTTTCCAGCTGCTGAAGAATAATGCTTCAGCCTCCAATCTAAATCTTGAATTCACGCTCGTCCCGCCAAAAGGCAAGAGGCTGCCCAAGCAGTCAGATATCATGTGGATCAGTGCGGATTCGCTCAGTGAGTACCTTAACTCTGGTTCATTGCCGCTATTGCAGAAAGAAGCTGATATTTATCCGCAAGATGAACTTTGGACTCCTGAACACCGCACCAATGTCGGCATCGATCCTGACACAAATGCTGGAAAAGATTCCATCCTGTTTTCCTTAAAACATGTGCGCATGAATACGAAACGCAAGGCCAAGCTGCTCTGCGAATGGGGCAGCAATGATGAGGGAGCATCTAGAATTCTGCAAGGAATCATCGACGAGAAAAGTAATTCACTTTCCGTGGCAGGCGAAAGGAGAACCGCGTCCGTCACCGCTACAAAACTACAGTGGCCTGCGTCCCCTTCAAACAAACTGACACCGGACAAAGATGGTAACATCTCATTTCGGTTGTATCTGGCAACTCCGGCATACTTCGAAAAAGGCTGGAGACCAACTTCCGATCAAAATAAAGAATGCACCATTAAAAGTTGTACTGGCCAAGTTAGAGCAACCTTGTTGGCTGCGGCTGTAGGCAAACCGTTCTATCTGGGCGGATATGACATTCAAAAGAAACAACAAAGACCGGCAAGGAGCTTTGTCCCTGCTGGCAGCGTCTATCATTTCAAAGCCAAAGCGGATCAACTAGATAATATCATCAAACTGAACGGTCAGGTAGTCGGTGATGACGACTTCCTGAAAGCGCAGGGCTTCGGCCTTTGTTTCGTTGGAAAACCTTCTTCAGGTATACAGGAGTAATCAATGTTTACCGAATCCAATATACTCATGTACAGATGTGTAACTCCCCTTCACTGCGGAGCAACCGAAGCCGGAGACGGCATAGACCTGCCAGTCGTCCGCGAACGTTACACCAATTTCCCAATTATACCGTCCACCTCAATCAAAGGTGTCTGGCGCGATATCTGCCAGCGTAGTGAAGCGTGGAAGGATGATGTGATAGCAGCATTCGGCCCGGACTCTCAAGAAGCGGACAAAAAGAATGCCGGACTGCTCGGCTTTGTGGATGCCCAGATTCTGTATCTACCGGTCAGAGCGAGCGTGCGAACTTTCTTCCTGATAACCTGCCCTCTCCAGATAAACAGATTCAATGAGGCCAGAGAGAAAAAAGGACTCTCGCCCTATATTATTAAAGAACAGTGCGAAAACGAAACAATAATATCAGAAACCCTAAGCGATATAAAAGAACTCTATCTTGAAGATATCAAACTGAATGCAGAACACAAAACACTCGACCTGCCCACAGATGGAATTCCTGCGCACTTAACATCCAGACTAGCTCTGGTCTCTGATAGCACATTCGAATGGTTTGCATCCAACGCTATGGAAATCCGCGCCCACAACAAACTCACCGAGTCCAAAAAATCTGACAACCTCTGGTACGCAGAATATGTTCCTGCGGAAAGTGTCTTTTTCGGCCAGCTGTTGGAAAGCCCTCCATTCAGAGCTTCAGAAGAGGAAACAACAGGGAAATATTCCTCCAAATTAATGAAAACGGAACCACATTTTTTCCAAATCGGTGGCAACGAATCCACCGGTCATGGACTGATGCAAATAACCGCCATAAATCAGGACTAAGGTGGCAAAGATGATTAGCAAAGAAAATACTCTTGCAGAAAGGTCTTTCAAATTCATCAACGGCATTAAAGACACCGATAATGCTGCGGACATAAGAACTGAACTGGAAGGACTGCCCGCAAAGATTAAAATTAACGGACTGACTCAGACTATAATATATCTGCTTGAAAAATCCAAAAAGGATAAAAACGACACCGAGCAGAATGATCGTTACCTGCTGGGCATAGAAATAGTTGAATATCTGGCTGGCAAACAAGTGAGCGACCATCCCAAAGAAGCCTTCAAGCTTTGCAAAAGCAATCTGCGCCACACCACTGTTGAAGCTACCACCTATATTGCATGGCTGAAACGTATGGCCAAAGCTCTTATTGAGAAAAAACCAACTTCCAATGGAGGTCAAAACGAGGGTAGCCATGCAAGCTAATCTTCAAACTATCCACCCATCACTGCTACTGCACAAACTTGGGCTCCACGTACTGACCTATGACGAGTTTGACCGCGACACGCTGAAAATAGGTAAACCAGAAAACGGTGGCTATATCGGCGATAAAAGGACCGTGCTGGATGAACTTGTAAAATCTGTTCAGGATGGAGACTTCCGAAATACGTACAATGATTTCTACACACAGTGGCAGAACTACTTAAAAGAACGCGCACTCGTTTTAGAGGCTAAAACTGGCGCAAGATTTATATCCGGCCTGAGTTATGGTGCCGCAATGCATATTGGCTTCTCTCTACATCATACCTATGGAGTTCCATATATTCCCGGCTCAACAGTGAAAGGGGCATGCAAAGCTATCGCAAAGCAGGAAGCCCTTGAAATGGAACAAGCTGAACAAGATGCAGAGCTAGCGTTAATACAGCGGATATACGGTGATGAAAACACAAATGGTAAAGCTGTTTTCCTTGATGTCTTCCCGCAACCATTATCAAAAAAAATATCTCTCATGCTGGATCTTGATGTCATCACTCCTCATCACACTAAAGCCAACGCAGATGAAGCAGGTTATGAAACAGCCCCGGACATTGAAGAACCAGTCCCGGTGGAATTTGCCGTTGTCCCTGAAGGGATGACTTATTGCTTCGGCTTCATCTGCCCTAATGAAGCCGATAGAGAAATTGTAACCAAACACTGGCAAACAGCATGCGATGAAGGATTTGGAGCAAAAACATCTAGTGGATATGGTTCTTTTATACCGCAGGAACAGAAAGAAGAAAAACAGGAAGAAATCTCGCCGAAAACTATCCTAAAAGATTTTAAAATGAGGGTAGAAAGCAACAAAAGCGGATTAAACAATATGCTTTCTGGATTCGTAGACCAAATCTACAGCGAGTCCACTCCAGAAGAAATCAAAAAGGAAATGGCAGCCCTACTAGTAAAAAGACTAAGCCCTAAAAAACTTAAGCAGAAAGTAAAAAAAGGCAACAAAACAGCAATAAGACTTGACCAGATATTAAGATCATAAAGTAAGAGCCGCAGAAGAATATATAATCTGCGGCTTTTTTTTAGTTTTCTATCCACGATAAAAAACAGTCATACAACTTCAAGAACTCTAAACAAGGAGTATTCTGAATCGCCACCAATTTACCAGAATATCTACAAAAATAGAGGCTATTCACAAACTTATTAATATAGAAAAAAATCTACCTTTAAGGGTTCTCTAAATTTCGAAGGAAAATGAATTCTATTTCATTAACCCTACAAGTTCTCATGATAAAGAAAATTCAAGACTTAATTGAATTAAACATATAAGCAAAAAAAGAATCAACGTGATACAGAAATTTATCCCCCGCACGATGGAGACACAACATGGAAGTATTAATTGTAACCGCTCTAACTGAAGAACACCAAGTAGTTACTGCTGTTCTAAATGAAAAGGCAACCTTCATCGGTCAAGATATCAACCAAGTCGGGCTATACGACTTCAACCTTAATGGCGAAAGCTCTTGTCGTATTGGAATATGCTGTGCACACCAAATGGGTGCAACCAAAATGGGTGCTTTTGTTGCCCCCTTATTTATGGAGTTGATGCCCAAAACCACTGTATTAATAGGTATTGCTGCCGCTGTTAATCAGTCAGACACCAAGCTTGGAGATGTTCCATATTCAAGCCATGTCCTGAGCTATGATGATATTGCAGTAGAAAATGGTATAATGACATTTAGATCAGAAGGGTATCAAACGAGCCCCGAAATGCGAAAAGCTGTGGGACTATTTCGAAGCTCTGTAATTACTTACGCACCTTGGAGATCTGAATGCGTTAATGTTATTCATAAAGTAATTGTTAGTTTAAATAAATTGCGCAAGCCACAAATCATCTCACCCCAAGCTCTTGAGGAACCCCATTTAGTTGTCGAAGTCACCGCAGGTGGACCTTTTCTAATTCGGGATGCAGTATTTCGTGATACACTGAAAAAAATACCCACTGATGGTACTATAAAAACAGAAAATTCAGTACATCCTAAGCTGGTATCAGTAGAAATGGAATCCCATGGATTTATGAATGCAGCCCATGAGCACGGCATACCAGCATACGTCATGAAAGGAATTAGCGATGATGGTGATGAGAAAAAAAGTGCGCTAGAAAAAGAGACGGGAGGCTTCTACCGTGCATATGCCTCTTCAAATGCCGTGTTAGCAGTTCTTCATATTTTGCAATGCAATCTTCAAATAACTAACACTAACCAGCTTGAGTCAAAAGATGAAAAGCAAATAAGCAAAATTGATGCTGGAAATCAGAAAAAATGTCGCGAAAAATCAGGAACAGTTAAATCTCGCCCAGATAACATTGAGCCTTTCCAAATATGGGACAACAGAGCAATGGTATCTTTGGGCCCTTACAGCGAGGAACGCCACTGCCTTTTCAATTGTCCATTTTGCTATGTTAATTCTTCCTATTTGTCATTTAGACGTAAAGACGTACGAGGAATCATAGATTGGCTGAAAAGCCATAAAGGAGAATTTGACATTGTCTATATTAGTGGCGACACAGATTCTTTTGCTGGAAAATCCCGACAAAAGGAAGCAGTAGAACTTATTGAAGCAATTGAATATGAATTCGATGTTGAAATCATGATAACTACACGGGCAATCATTGAAAATGATAACCTTGAGCGACTGAAAATTGTAAAGCAAAAGCTAAAACAAAAAGGTCTAAATTTCTATGCTTGTGTAAGTATAAGTCAATTAAATCAGAAAGAGGATTTAGAACCTAAGCCCATACCATCTGTGAATAAACGGATAGAACAGCTTGAACGATTTAAAAAAGCTGGGATGAAAACAATCCTTGCAATGAGACCATTTTTGCCAGTGGTTCCTGATGAGGACTATCTGGGCATTTTGGAACTATGCAAACCTCACATTGATATCGTTTTAGGAAAGGAATGGTACGCTGACAATCTTGGACTTATGGATAATGCTATTAGCTGTGGTCGCCCATTAAAATACCCCTCCACTGTAAAAAGAATGAATTTCGATACGAATATTGCCTTGTGGAAAGTGTATTCCCCCAAAGAATTAAAAAGGAAAATAAGAGATTGGTGCGACCAATCCGACATTCCATTCTTCATGACTAGCCGTCCTGCGGTAGACTGGGTACGAGCAAGTGAGCCGAGAACAGCCTTTCCACGTGTAATAGGAATTGGTGCCCTAAATATAAATTTTTTCCCCAAGAATACGCACCTGGAACCCTTAAATTTAAACGCAGTTGCAGGAGAAGAAACTGAAACCTCTGAAGAATCTTTGTGGGAACATATTGAATCTTTTTACGGCCCTGACTTCATCGAAAACTATGATTTCTTTTTAGGAGGAGGCGCATATCACGCAATAGAGTGCCTTAGCGAATTGGACATTAGGCATAAAGAAATGGGCGCAAGAAACTTGGAACTAGAATACATTGGAGTTGCAGGTAAAACAATAGAGAAAATGTTTTATAAGGAGAAAGCCGCATGCAATTTTGACATCATAGAAAAACTTATCTCGAAAAACATAGGCGTTAAGTATATTAAAAAGTCCAAAAGCAAGCCTGGGATAACCATTAATTACTGGTCAGGAACAAGCTCCGAGGCAGGAAAAGCACTAAGAACAAATCTCACTGGCGCTGGCTCAAATAAGGAATTAGAAGACTACCTAGATCATTTGTGCAGAAAAGAGCCTTTTTTCTTGAAAAGGCTGGCAGCTGCAGACTGGATTCATATTAGTTCTCTATTTGACAATCGTGCTATGAGCGTTGTTGCAGAATTGCTTACAGGGGCCAAAAAAATAAACCTAGGCCTTCGCGTAAGCTGGGATGTTGGAAAGCTAATACCAAGCCTCTTAAATAGCAAGCAAGTACTACGGAGAACGTTACGAGCTGCAGATTTTGTTATAGTGAACCCAAATGAATTGAGAGTCTTAGCTAATTCAACTTCAGAAATTGAAAAAAAACTGAGCAATCACGACGTTGCTTTAAAATTATACACAGATCTTTTCCCAGAGGCTAACTTTGCTCTGGTTGTTCAATCTCCATCTTTGGATCAAGTTGAATTCTATTGGCGATATAAGCATGAAATTGTTTCACAGGGCGTCAACTGGAAACTTCCTACGAATAATAAAACAGATGTCAATGTTACTGCAGCAAGTGCGTATCTTGCCGCAGCGCTTATCGACTCTCAACTACGTCCTGATTTAGGTTTTAACATGAATCTCGCGGCAAACTATGGAATGGAACTAGTTTGGGCTAAGGTAACCAACAGTGCAGAAAATCGTGGCAAAAAATTTAGGCAGGTCAGGAAAAATTATATAGAAAAAGCGGAAACTCCCCCCTATTAATATGAAAGTATATCTACGACGTCATCCTATTAAAATTAAATCCCCACCCGGATACAGTCCTAATTCTCGACAAATAAAAAAGTAAAGCGATCCTCTTCCCTTCTTCAGAAGCGGAGGATCGCCCACTACAACAAAATCTCCTTCTCAATAATCCCAAACCGCCGAATCCCATATTCCACTAAGTCCGTGCTTCGATAGAGAATCTTCTTGCCGCTCTTAAAATGGCTCCTAGGTCCAACCATCCTGCTATCATCATTTCGCAAGGTCTTTGGTGATAGCCAACCTCCGGTATATTTATCCACATCATGGCGTGCAATCACAGGGGGAAGCCCTGCAATTAGCAGATCTTTAAATGCGGCCTCATTATCCGTTAATGGACGATCCCAATTTACCATGCTCTCTCCAAATTCTTTTTAGCATTTAATCACATTTAACTTTATGCTAAATTAGCACAAGAGAAGAAATAAGACAAGTGATGATTTGTCATATAGAAGAACACTTTCGTCATCAGCACCCTAGGAGTCTACATGCAAAACCAAATAACAAACCTCTACAGACTTGCTGCTGCGATTAATTTTCTTGCTGAAAATGTTGACGAGAGAATTGGAGCGATCCTTTCACTAATAGAAAAAGAACTACAGAAAACTGTCGAAGAACTCGACGACAAAACATGAAACTGAAAAAATAAACCTCAAGATTTAGATTTGATCTTCTCTTGAACCCTAAAAAAAAGACTGGCTACGTCTATGCCTAAAACTTCTGAAGCTTCAACAGCCTCAGTCACAGGGAAGCTTTGCGGCTTACCAGTAGGCGAACATTCTCTAATTTTCCACCATTTACTTGGTGCTGTTGACGTATCACCATACAACAATTTGGCAAACGAAGTATGAGAGACACCCTTCTCCTCATAAAGAAACACAATCTCCGCAACTAACGCCCTTTCGAATTTATATCCATATTTTCCCATCCTTCTAAAATATACAAAATCAAACTTTAAGCATTTGCTAAATTAGCATTGACACTTTGTGCTAAATTAGCATAAATGCAGATTATGAAAATAAGTGATGAGTTCCTAGTCCAACGACTTGTTGAAAAATACGGCACCCTGACAAAAGTCGCATTGCGCCTTGGATACTCAGGGTATCGCCCATTCCAAGCAGCACGCAAAAAAGGTTTTCCAGAAGCTAAGCGTCTTTTGGCCATGATGTTGCTTTTAGAGGAAGAGTCACATGGCGAAAAAAGATAAAGGCTTTGCGCGAGTTGAGTTCTTAGCAAATCTAAAAACAATTCGCGAACTCACCAAGCAAGGCTACACCAAAAAAGCCATTTACGATCAGCTTCATGGAGAAGGCAAAGTCTCAATGACTTACATCCACTTCTGCCGTTTCGATCCCTTTACTGGACAAAGCTTAAGATCTCGCAATTCATCCCCGGCCATAACAGGCACTCCTGCTGTAAGGACCGTTTCCGCTCTCCCCGTACCCTTGGGCGGAAGCGGTCCTCATGCAGGGCAGCTTGATAGCAATTCATCATTTATCCACGAAAAGAACGTCACCGAAGAAGAGCTCGATGAGCTCGTCGGTAAATAAATACAAGGAGTGAAACTATGGCTACTATTAATGCAATTTTTCAAGGCAAAGGCGGAGTGGGCAAAAGCCTTGTCGCCAGCTTTCTTACTCAACATCTTATGGAATCCGGCAAAGAAATCTGCTGTGTGGATACCGATCCGGTAAACGCAACTTTCTCAGGATACAAAAGG
>RDSB01000033.1 GCA_004923195.1 Marinifilum sp. JC120
CTCCGCCCTCGGCCCTTCCGGGCCGCCCCTGGGGGGACGGGCTCCGCTCCACAACGGCTATGGCTGCTGCCTACCAAGGCATGAAACCGGGACGGTAGACTCCACCTTAAAATGACCGATCAGTGTCCAAAGGATGGGGGAAGGCGCATGGCTCCAGATTGAAGTGCCCTATAGATGACGGACAGTCTTCGAGAGGTTAAGGTCAGCTCACGATGTAGCCGATCACGCTTCAGGTAATCCCGGTACGGCTCATGGCGGGTCAACTTTTCCGGATGAATCATATTGTAGGCAATATGCATATGCACATTGTTGGTGTTCTTGTGGACGCCGCAATGCCGCTGGTGATCCTCAAATCCGAGCGTCTTTGCGAACTCCAGCTCAATGGCTTTGAATTTCTCAGGGGTAAGCTCCGCTTCATCTTCCGGACGGAATGAAACGATAAGATGGTAGGTTTTCTCTTTGCTGGTGCGCTGATTGAGATCCTGCGTATCGAGGACCTCCTGAATAGCAAGCTCGTAATCCTTCCCGGCCCAACATCCTTCACACCACGAGAACAAGGTCTTCTCGCCTTTGTTCTTGGCATCAGCAATATAATCAGCCAATCGACGGTAATTATCGTTCTGGGGCTTACAAGCAATCCGGCGGCTGATCATATGGACCTGACCTTTTCAACTATTTGATGCTGCAACCGACGAAGATCTTCCAGCATAGCTTCAACATCAGTGCGATGTTCGTCATCATCAAGAATCCACATCTTGAGCAGTCCGCCCAGACGACCTTGATCGGCATTAAGCTTCAGAAGCTCCCGGCGCGCCTGCTGGTCTGCACGGCTTTTAATCTCATGCCCCAGACAAACGGCCTTCGCAAAAGCGGACACAGATATGCTGCACTGCTTAGCCGTAGCGCAGATCTGCTCATACTCCTCATCGGAAACGTAGACTTTGATGACTCTTTTCTTACTGGGCACGAAGATACTCCAACGGTGTCATTTCCAAACAACATGCGTTGAGCCGAAGGCGAATAAGCCAACCTCAGCCCCATGGCTGTGCAGGACGTAAGGTCGGCCACTTTGAAAAAGTGGGCCTACCTTACCTGTCCTGCCTTCGGACTCCGGGAGATTATAATGGAATTTGCTGGATTAGGGCAAGCACTCAAAAAAATATACAATAATACTGCATAGTAAAGCATCATAAACGATAATAAAGCATAATAGACAAAAACATGACGAATCTGTAGACAAAACACACTATATCATGCTTAATAGCGACTCACATATAATCATCAACCAGATACCTCAGAACAACTACACAATAAATGACTATACCTCAGACAACAAAAGCACCTTCGATTTCATTAGATAAACGAATTGTTCCAGGCAAAGTTATATCTGTTGGTTTAGAAGCTATACGGCTTGAGCTTTCAGACGAAAGTCCAGTACGAGGACATGGAAGGATGACCATACGAGACCTTCCTAAAAATAAAACGATGGTAGACTTTAGTGTAGGACAAATTATAAACGTTTTTCTATTAAAGCCTTCCACAAAAAACACAGACCTCTGGTTTGTTAGCGGACGTCTGGCAAACAAAACTCATAATCCATGGTTTTCTAATTTTTTCTTTAGTGGCATCGAAGTAAAAGGCACTGCAATTAGCTATGTCGAGGATTATGCCGTAATCGTTGAATTAGACAATGGATTAGATGCTTTTCTTCATCGTAAAAACATACCCGGCGCTCCGAGGACTCCTATCCATGAGATAATACACATAGGGGATCGCATTGCGTCTCTCATTATTGATGCGGACAGTGAGACCCTCAGACTAGACATATCGATAACCGAACTTCTTAAAATAAAAGAAAAAAAAGAGTTTGATAATCGAGCAGAGACACAAAAAGACAAAAGGAAAAGACACCCTGATAGTTCTGCTCAAGAAAAGACAACTCAAAACCACCTAGACGTTGTACCACACAAAACAAAAGTTCTTCTTATAGACGACGACCAATTTTTCGTCCAAGCAATCCGCAACTGGCTAAGCAACCTTGGAATTGAGAATTACTCTTACACAACCACGCAAGCCATTCTGCAATGCATATCAAGCGACCATCCCACACATATATTATTAGATTTTGATTTAAAAGACAGGACGCTTGAAGAAGAGATAACTTATATATTACAAAACAAGACTACAACACTTAACATATCATACATATCATCAGCGTGGGACCTTGCATATGAAAAAGCTAAACAAAAAGAATATGAGTTTATTCCTAAACCAATAGATCTCTCTCACCTTTTAGAATGGCTAAAAACAGGCATAGGAGTAAAAAAACAATTATCAACAGCTGAACAAAGAGCTAGCCCTGATATTCTTTGGGGACCAAGCGCGCAGGAGCGCAAAGTTTTACGCCAAGCGAATCGATTTTTATTTGAGCTATGCAACGAGGTAAACTGTCAAGCTGCATTATGGGTAAAACGTGAACGAGAAGGAGTCTATTCGGTAAGGGCTTTTTATGGATTAAAAAAGAATGAGCTAAAAAGACTTGAACCACGCTACAATCAATGTCTTTTTACTGGAGTCATAAGTAGTGAGCAAGAGACAAGTCAAAACAAATCAAAAAGTGACCCTCTGTGGGAAATCGCTCCCCCCCAAGTGGGGCAGATATGGGGAATTCCACTAAAAGCCCACAATAAAACTGAGAGGGCTTTAGTTTTTTTTAGCAAAACTCCCTTAAGTGCTAGTGACAAAGAATTTATACGTAATCAACGCCCAAGGATGCGAGACCTAATTGACAGGCTAGAACTAATCTTGACGGTTAGAGAGCTTGTCACTTTCAGCACAGCCGGAAAAATTTCATCCGGTTTAATTCACGAGCTACGAGGAGCCATGTCTCCGATTAGAATGGGTCTTAAACGTTTACGTCGAAAAATCAGCCGTGGAGACTACCTAAATAACACAGATGCTCTCCTGAAAGACATATACGAAATTGAAGAGCGAGCTGAAAAGGCAGAAAAACTGTCAAAAAATAACTTGAACAAAATACAATACAACCGACGTGAAATAATTCGTGTTGACAGCTGTATTAGACAAATACTTAGCTCGTTTTCAACTCAGGCGAGTAGGCATAACACTGCCCTAGAACATATACACCCAGAACAAGATTTAACAGTAAACCTGCCACCCGAAGTTTTTGAACAGCCGTTAATCAATCTCATCGACAATGCAATTTATCATATTGGCTCAAGACAATGGGGCAGAATACAAGTTGAGGTGCAAATAAAACACACCAGCCCAATGCCTTTACACATAATCATCCGAGACAATGGGCTTGGGATGAATGCAGATCAGCAAACCAATCTATTCAAACCTAGGAAAAGCTCTAAAGGCCTCCAAGGTGTAGGCATGGGAACATATCTTTCCCGAAATATAACTCGAGCAGTAGGTGGAGATATAAAACTTATAGAGAGCTTTCGTTGGGTAGGAAGTTCCTTTGTGATCATGCTCCCTATGACTCTTAAAGATATGAGCGGAGAACAATAAATGCCAAACAAGGTATTAATAATAGACGATGATCTTTTTTTTCGTGACGCACTAAAAGATGAACTTACTGATGAATACGAATATGAAGTTCGAACGCTTGATGCCGACATTGATGCTATAGGAAAAATAGTCCTCACATGGGCCCCTACGTTCATTGTCCTCGATAACTTTATCGGACCATACTCTGCAATAAACTTAATGAAAAAACTACATGAGGCTCATGGAATAGATTGGACTAAACAAAAAGTTATAATAGTAACAGGTCAAGACCAAAATCTTTTGGAAGAATTAGATGATTCCTTTGATATATTACTCAAACCGATAGATCCCAGTGAACTAATCGATGTTTTCAATAAACATATAGACAAAAATTGGCTCAATAAAATAAGAAACATAGGACAATATACACCTCCAAAAGAACTGCAAAAGCTACCTATTGCATTACGAATTTTAAACAAAGATGGCAATATCATTTACAGAAATGGTAGGTGGACGGGCCCCCATAATAGGCCATATCCTAAAAGATTTATTCCATTTCCTCAAGCCCAAAAGCTAGATACAAAAGAATTTTGGGGTCCATTACCCGACCAGCCGGGAAAAATTGGCCCATATAGAGTGCGTTCATTCTCTCCATCTGACGAGGACAAAAATCACCTTGTCCAAATTGCTGAATCCTTACCATTCGATAAATCATTTCACTTTAATAACGACAAGGAAAAAGACTACATTGAACTTGCATTTGAAACACTTGAGAACGTCGGTTTGACAAAAGGTAAATATTTTACCATTTCCGACATTCCCGGAACTCCAGGAGTCATTTCTCCGTACACTTCTGAAGACGATGTTCCATACAAGAAAATTCTTGGGGGCCCCCTGCGGAGTTCCTTAAATAAATTGATGAAAGACATTGATTTTTCAAAAGATAAAGAAGTCATTCAAGACGAGATCAAATTATCAAACTGCGAAAAGGACCAAGATTGCAATTTTGTGGTCGATCTATTTCAAAATTTATTAGTCCCCACAGAAAAAGTACAGGTGATACCTATATTAGGCAAAAATTCATTAGACGAGCTAAAAGCCCTTGGTGTTTTCCTTTTCCCTGAATTTGATTCTAAGCGACTTGCTGATGGCGAAGGAGCAAAAGGACATATTAAAAGCGTCAGTCAAACATTGATACACGCTTTTCGCGGAATAGCATGGGAACGAAGCAAGCGTTATGAACGCGATGAACTTAATTGTTTACGCCAAATAAACAATCTCGACAGTAAATTTAACGAGTCTATGAATGTTCATGATTCATTACAAGTATTGTTAGACGAGGCCGTCAAATTAACTAAAGCAGATGGCGGTTTTATTTCTTTGGCAAAAGAAAGAGGCTCATCGCTAGAGATAGAAATAACCAATGGGCACATCCAAAAATCCTTCAAAAACATTCAACATACGCTCCCTCCCAAAGAACTAACACTGCCAAGTGAACAATGCTGGGCAACAAAAAAAAGCCGCTTCATCCCCGAAATAAAGCCCTCAGACCGAAAGATTTTCAATGAGGCCTACAGCAAAACTTTCAACCAGATTGAAAAAAACAACAAACTTCAACAGTGGGTTCAATCTGAACTCAAATCGCTTACAACATCACTTGTTTTCTCTGGTGATACCGCGATTGGTGTGCTGGCACTGCACTGGAACAACAATTTTCAATACACTAATGCCGACAAGAATATTATAGAGCACTTACTATTACGCGCAAAATGGTTCCTACAAAGTGCCACAGCGGAAGAGACACGAAGACTTTGGGAACGCACTTTGATGCACGACATTCGTAGCGAAATAGGACCGATAAGACATACTATTGACACATTAAACAATCACCTTCCCGAAGCAACTTTTACTCCTCAATTACAATCAGCAAACCTTCACCTCCAAGCAATCTCAGACGTAATAGAAGATTTTAGAGACTCCCAGCAAGATATTATCGCAGACAAAAACAGCTCTTTCAACAACCCCCTTGAAATAATCGAAAATGCTATAAGCTTACATCAGGAACGCCAAAAACGACGCAACCATTATATGTCAATAACACCATGTAATCCTGAATCTGAAATATGGAAAAAAACTCTAATCGGAAATAAAAACACTGTAGAACGTATCGTTAGAAACTTCATTAGTAATGCGATGAAAAGAAGCAAGAAAGGAGAACCCATCTCGATAAATTGTTCTCTTGAAAATAAACAGTGGCGCCTCGATGTATATAGCCACAGCTCAATGAGTCCTGAAGAATACGAGCTTAGATTTGTACCACATAAAAGAGCTCAAGAACATCTTAGACAAGACGGCGCACACATTGGTCTATATATTGGAAAAAAATGGGCAGAGGAATATGGAGGCAAACTTGAACTTGAGAATGACCCAATTAATGGACAAGAAAGAGTTCGAGCCAGCCTACACTGGCCTTTAGCTGAACACGGGGGAGAAAAATCTTATGATAAACTTTAAAAGCAAAAAATTTCTCTTTATTGATGATCGCATGGAGACGATACAGGCATGGATAGATGAATTGAGTATATGTGGAGCAACAGTTGAAGTTGCCGAAGATTTTTATGAAGCACTTCAATATTTACCCGTAACACCATCTCCATCTTCAACAACTAGCTTTGACTATATTTTTATAGACCAGCATATCCCTAAGCAAATTCCTAAACAACTAAATAAATATGCAGAGGGCATTCCTCAATTACATGAGGGCCAAATTTTAGGTAATTTTTTATCCGCACTATACCCAAATATTAAATATACATATATTACTATCGAGTGCCTCGATGCTGAGGACACAGAAACTCTATCAAAATACGATATCCAACCAAGCAACATATGCAATACAATTAACAACCTCCTTAAAAATAAGCAGGGACAACAATGAGCTCCACACTATATAATTTACCATGGTATCTACAAATATCATTTACTGTAATCTGTTTATATATTTCAATTTTCCTATGGAATAAACAATCTGGAATTTCGGGATTATTTGCTTCTATATTTTTAGCAGCAGCACTCCTGCTCATCCTTCCTCCTGTGCATGAACATATCCTACCAATTATTTTCCCACAAAAAACAGCTAACAGCGACTCAAACTTAGTAGGAATCGTTACATTAGTGGTCACCTTTTTAAGTGGAATATCTTTTAAAATAGCTAAGGATTCATCTGATTATGCAAAAAAACAGGTAGATGAGAAACTACATAGTTTTGATACAAACATTGAAGAAGGTTGGCTTGAAAGAAAAAGCATCAAGCTTTATTTAAGAGCATTCGCTGACTACCAGCAACAAGCAGCTAGGAGGAAATGGAATACAAATTCATACCACAAAAGCTTAGACTACTCACAAATTATATACATATATGAGTCGACTGAACCAAGCCCAGAACTTATCTCAAACATCAACACTGTCGCAAGACAACCAAAAGTAGCTAAGTGCATTAAATCTGATGGTAAAGAATACTTTAGCCGATTGAAGCAACAACGCTCTGAAAACAAAGAATTCACCAAAGCCCTTGATAACTTACTGGCAGTCCTTGATTAAAATATAGCTATTTTTAACTTGCTTTTGAAGCCTAACAAACTGTCTGCCTTAATATGATCAAAATTATCACCAACTATCTAAATATTTACACAGTTCTATTACCGATATAGCCACTCAGGGTAGCTATAGGGCAGCAAAAACAAGAAAAGAGCTCACACCCACAAGATGTAAACCCTTGTTTTTTTTGGAGCCAACGATCGGAATTGAACCGACGGCCTGCTGGTTACGAATCTCCCTGCACCTTGTTTTACTGAGTCTGATTAAGTTGTATTACCTTGTAAATTCAATATGTTGAATTAGTTCTATTTTGTGTTACGTTGTAACAAATTAGATTGTATTTGCGCCGCAGGGTAGCAAAGAGGGTAGCAAGGTAGCAATGTCTCGTAAGAAAAGTAAATTCACCGGCGTATACATGCGCGAGTCTAAAGACCGCAGATTTAAAGGTAAACCTGATGTCTGCTTTGACATAACCTTTAAGGAAGGCACACGCAAGGTCTGGCAAAAAGTGGGCTGGAGATCCGAGGGTATCACGGCAGCATACGCTTCAAAAGTTAGGTCTGAAATTGTACGAAACAGCCGACTCGGCATAGACGTATCAACGCCAAAATCAATCACATTTGGGCAGGCCTTTGAAGAATACAAGCAGAATCACCTTTCAACTCTTAAAAGCGGTGATAGAGTCATAAGGCTGTATAAAGCTAGAGTCCAAAATGAATTTCAAAATCTTCAACTCAAAGACATCAGCACGATAAGGCTCGAAAAATATAAAAACAAACTTCTCGCTGAAGGACTAACACCGGCAACGGCTACTCACTGCCTCGCTATCTTCAGATCTGTCTTCAAAAAAATGGTGTCATGGGGAAAGTACAAGGGACTAGTCCCAACAGATCAAATATCCATGCCCAAAAAAGATAACCGGCGTTTTCGTTTCCTGACAAAGAATGAAGCCGACGAACTTCTCACTGCTATTCGGATCAGAAGCGAGGATACCTACCTCATGTCACTGACCAGCCTTCATACCGGCATGCGCTTTGGTGAAGTGGCCAGCCTCCGAGCCGAACACGTTAGCTTAAAAGATGGAATGATTCGAATTGTCGATGGTAAAGGGGAAAGTTCCAGAACAGTGTTCATGACTACGGAGCTGCGCTACCAACTCAGTCAAAAACATATACAGCTTGGTAAACTAATTTTCCCCAATCGACATGGCGGAATACGCCCCATGGTGTCAAAGACCTTTCCGCGCGCAGTCAAGGCATTAGGATTGAATCAAGACAGAATGGACAAACGCGACCATGTGGTATTCCACACCTTGCGACATACCTTCGCTTCATGGCTGGTCCAAAATGGGACGCCATTATATACTGTTGGAGAGCTTCTGGGACACTCTTCCTTAGAAATGACTAAGCGATACTCTCACTTGGCCCCGGAGGTTTTGAAAGCGGCGGCGCGTTCTTTTGACAAAATAGTAGAGAATAAATGAAAGATTATTACAATTAGTCCCAACTTACTTGAGGCTCTGTGTAAAGCGGGTCAAAGAGACATATAGACTAGTTCTTCCATGGCCTGAATATCCATTCTCTCCTTTTATTGCAGGTGTGCTGCCATATTTCTGACTTGCCACTCACAGGGCTATGAGTTGGAATGCTTTGCTGTTTTGTTATAAGTCGGCAAAAACAATATATTATGATGTAAATACTAAGTACTGAAAGCCATTTGACACCTGCCCAAACAGGGTAAGTCCTAGGACTCATATAAATTTAATAGTAACGCATGAAGGTTGCTTATGACTTTGGAAGATGTCATATCTTTTTTCGCAAAACTGAGGGCTTGTAAGTTTGTTTGACCTAAGGCGTCATGAAGAGCGTCGAGAAAACGCCTTCGCTATTAAGGAGTTAGTCGAATAATGACAAAAATAAAAAAATCTATAGCACTTGATACGAATTTCGAAAAAACGTTTGATCATATCGGCATGACTGCCCTTAATACCACAGAGACAGATACAACTGAATCACTAATCACAGAACTAACCCGTCCAGAAGGTTGGGGGGTATCTGTTGCAGATATTATCGGGCAGAATTCCGTCCGATTAGACGCTGAGCATTATAACCCAAAGATTTCAAAAAACATGGAAATGCTTGAAGCATCAAAATATGGCCTTCTGCCTCTGGCAGACTTGGCACAAATAGATCTTCCCGGCCAGTTCGTTCGTATTTGGGCGAAAGATGCGGAACATGGGATACCATATCTAAATGCTACAGACCTTATGAGTTTCGCAGCGTTGGGAGAACCAGCACAGTTGCGCTATCTTTCGAAGGCCACGGACGTTAACATCGATAGGCTCATTGTTCGTGAAGGGATGATCCTCGTGACTTGCTCCGGCACCTTGGGGCGTGTTTTTGAAGTCCCTAAGGCCTTAGATGGATGGGTCGGAACGCATGACATCATTCGGGTTATCCCTACAGATCCTGCTATGAAAGGATATATTAGAGCATTCCTGTCTTCCTCATATGCACAGACTCAAATTCTTAGCCACACCCATGGTGGACAAATTGACCACGTCACAGCTAATCAAATCCGTTCCTGTCTCGTGCCACAACTAAGTGATAAGCAAATGCGTGCCATATCTATCCAAATGGACAAATCTGAAAAGATGAAACAGAAGGCCGCAGGTATGGTCCTAACATCGTTATCACAAATCAAGGAGGCACTGGACAATGTCTAAAACTAATAAAATTATTCCACTAATCCCACCGGGGAAAGTGTTGTGCTTCATCACAGGCCTATTGAGAAAAGACAAGCCAGAAGAAAATGTTCGTCAACGATGGGCTCGAACATTGGTTGAAGATTACGGATATGAAAAAGAAGATGTTGGCGTAGAGGTAACAATCGCCATGGGTAGGGCTAAAAAGCGTTGCGACCTTGCCGTCTTTAAACATGGGGCTGAGCATGCCCAAGAAAATATTGTCATCGCGATAGAGGTAAAGAGAGATGACATAAAGTCATCCGACACAAAGTATGGCGATGCCCAACTTATCAGCTACATGGCAGCAAGCCCTATGTGCAAATTCGGCCTTTGGGCAGGAGAAGAGCTACGCGCCTACAGTAAGTCCGAGACGGGTGAAATTGACCGAGTGGCTGACATTCCTAGAAGCGGGGATGAAGTCCCTCGCAAGCCCCGCAGAACAGATTTACACACTGTTCACGAGTTAACTTCGGTTTTCAAAAGATGCCACAATTATATCCACGCCAATGGTGGATTGCAAAAAGCCGAAGCCTTTCACGAGTTGTTAAAGTTAATTTTCTGCAAAACTTACGAGGAGGCAGAAGGTGAGGATGAGTTACAATTCTCTATCGATCCATCGGAGCAGCGATCTGTTGGCGGGCAGCGCAAACTGCTTCAAGATCGACTTACACCTCTTTTTACGCAAGTGAAACGGGTTTATCCGTTTATCTTTCAAGAAGACGAGTTAATAAAGCTAGAACCTGATGTTGCCGCTTACGTCGTAGCAGAGCTTCAATATATTTCTATTCTGAATAGTTCTACAGACGTTAAGGGGGAGGCATACGAAACACTTGTTGGGGCCAATTTGCGAGGGGATAGAGGTGAGTACTTCACTCCACGCAATGTTTGCGACATGACAGTACAAATAATCATGTCGATGTTCAGTGAAACCAAAATATCTTCACTAAAAGTAGTGGATTGCTGTTGTGGCACTGGCGGATTTCTCGTCTCATGGATGGATAATCTTAGAAATATGTTGGTTGCACAAGAGAAACGACGGGGGACTCCAGATATTCCCAATCGTGTTCGAGAACGTATCAAACAAATTTGTGGCCAAGATCTTTACGGAACAGACATTAATCCATTTCTAGTTAGAACTGCTCAAATGAACATGGTTATGCATGGAGACGGTTCAACAAATATCCACAAAGCAAATTCTTTGAAGCGTCCAGGTGAATGGATTGATGAATCTCGTCTAGCTGTACCTTACGGCAAATTTGATGTTGTAATCACAAATCCACCTTTTGGGGATGAGGTTCGTGTAGACGACGCACATGTTCTTTCTCAGTACCAACTCGCAGAATGGGGATCGGAAAATCGTCGATCAATGATGCCAGCCGAGCAACTGTTTATGGAGGCAACAATGAACTTCCTCAAGCCGGGTGGCATCATGGGTATTGTTATTCCAGATGGGATTTTGAACAATCCAGGACTTGCATTCCTTCGGGACTGGCTTGTCAAAAATAGTCGTATTGTGGCCTCTATTGATCTGCCAAAAGAAACCTTTGGACGGAATAAAGGAGTGAATAATCCAAGCGTTTTAATCGCCCAAAAATTCACCAAGGCTGAAATGAGGAATGCTGCCGAAAACCGTATTGATACAAATTATGAGGTGTTCATGTGTACCCCTAAAACTTCGGGTATCAACAAACGTGGCAACACTGTTTTTTTACGCCACCCTAATGGTGAATATATTTTGAATGAAGATGGTAAGCGCATACCGGATGACCAGATTTCACACGTCTGCTCAGCTTTTCAAGACTGGCAAAACAAAACTGGGTAAGTACAGTTTTTTTTGGTCTCAACAATATCTTTTTAAACTGAAATTCCGTCAAGTCAAACATGAGCTATCAAATCGAAAAGACAAACAAGAAAAGGGACACCATAACACTTCAATGGGTTACAGCGATCGCTGTAACCCATTTTTTATTTGAAAAGTGTCCAAGCCGCTTGTTTCTTCCATTCATATTAATAGCATGCATGAACCGTCCAGACACCTGCACGACTGGCTTAAGTTGGGACCGACCGGAGCCCTACACATTTCAGATCTCTAAGCCACCGCTTGTATTCAATCATTAACAACTTACTTTCCATGTCTAAGCCCCAACCCATGACAGACTAGTCGAAGAATCTCACCATGCAACCAAGCGCGACATGGATTAATATACGACTAAGACCAAATAGTTAATCTATACCAGAGAGAAAACAGAGGCAATAACGACCATTACTTGACGACAGCATCAGATAAACTAGGTAGAACGTCTAATAAATCTACCTCTAGTCATTATCGTAGGGGATGCTTGAGCATGCCTAAAGTGGCATTGCAACAGTTCAGCATTTTATTAGGCCACTTGATTGTTTTGAATGTATATTTTTATGTATTGATCATAAAAAAGATGAATACTTACAGAAGAAAAAAATAATATCGAGGCAGGACCAAACCGAAGCTATGGCAGTTAAATCAACTTCCGCATCCGTCTTGAGCACGGAAAGACAGACAAGAATCATCAATATCTAGCATCTGGGAAGCGCGGACATCTTCTAAAAAGGTAGGTTTGGAATTTCCCTAATTTTACTCGACTGTTGAGGTAATCCCCATATATTAGACTTACGAACTGGATATGATTAAGCCCCTTGCTTGTATAGAGATAAACTATTTCACCAACAAAACGCCATTCAAATTCATAATCAAAATGACTTATAGCCCACCTACACTACCCGAACAGCATTATCCTCAATAAACTTAACCAAATCATCCCGCCTATAAACAATCCTACGGCCAAGGGTCGAAAATCTCGGCCCTTCGCCATTGCTACGCCAGTGATCTAACGTATTCTTTTTTACAGTTAAAAACTCAGCCGCTTCCTCTACCGTAAAAGTCTCTTTACGGTTTAGAAGCTCAGCCCGGACTACGGGCGCGAAGGCATCTGCTATTGCCGCTTTTACTAACTCATCCGAAACAGTCATATGTCCAACCATTTTGAATTTTGTTTTTAAACTTCACCAGCTGTTGATATATAGCCTAAAAACTACCTCTTTTGTTGTCACGCGTCAACAAAAGATAGACATCAAAAAACTGTCCATATAACATTCCCTTCAACTTTAAGGATTCCTCGGCTAACTGGCAGCCCTTTTCTCTCGGTGAATTCCAGATGAAGACTCTGCAAGTGCAGCAGCTCTTTCGATGACAGCAGACAAGTCTTGAGAAAGGGTCTTACAGATCTTAAACAACAATTCGGCAGTAAAAGCCTGTCTACCTTCTAAAGAATTTTCAACTACGTCTAATTCAATGCCGGTCTGCTCTGCCAGCTCAGTATATGACCACGATTGAGCATCAGCCGTTCCCTTTAGTATTCTAGCAACATGCAAATCGATGTCTGAAGGAGGAGGGTATGCAGCTTCGCCAAAAATTTCATTGGGATGGATGGAAAGAGCATTCATATACCTAAGAACGTCTGCTACAGGAGTACGCTCCCCTCCTCTCTCCTCTCTAAGCCAGCGTGATACCGTGTCCCGTCCAACACCTAACAACCGTCCTATTTGATCAAGAGTTGAGCCGTCACTTCTCAAGGTTCTTATATTCTTTAGTATTACGCCCCAAATACGAGCTGCTTCAGGATCAATTTTTTTACTCATGTGATGCACGATATAATTTTTTTTGTTGTCACACCCCCATTTTATGTTGACCATTTTGTTGTCATGTGCCAACAAGACCTCATGAACATTTTGATGAAAACAATCAAAACCAAAAAAATGTCATTCGCTGAAGTCGGCAGACTGGTCAAATATGGCCGAGACACCGTCTCACGACACTGCAACGGCCAACGCCAAATATCTGCTGAAGCAGCACTTAGGTACAACAAGGCTCTGGAGATCCCATTACATGAGCTGCGTCCAGACCTCTTTGAAAAAGAAGATACTGACAATGAACAAAAAGAAAGGATTCGCAAAAATTGAGTTCATGGCCAACCTGGAAGAGATCGCAAATCTCTCCGGCAAAGGACACAACAAGAAGGCCATCTACGATCTACTCCTTGGAGCAGGCAAAATCACTATGTCGTACCAAAATTTCTGTGCATATGACCTCAATGGAATCCGAAAAAAAAGATCCCCGGCCATAACAGACACTCCTGCTGTAAGGACCGTCTCCGCACTCCCAGTGCCCCTACGTGGAGACGGTCCGCATGCAGGACAACTTGATAGCAATTCATCATTTATCCACGAAAAGAACGTTACCGAAGAAGAGCTCGATGAGCTCGTCGGTAAATAAATACAAGGAGTGAAACTATGGCTACTATTAATGCAATTTTTCAAGGCAAAGGCGGCGTGGGCAAAAGCCTTGTCGCCAGCTTTCTTACTCAACACCTTATGGAATCCGGAAAAGAAATCTGCTGTGTGGATACCGATCCGGTAAACGCAACTTTCTCAGGATACAAAAGGTTTGGCGTAACCTCTCTTGATATTATGAATGGTGACGACATTGATCCCAGACGATTCGATACTCTTGTCGAATTGATGATGGCCCTGCCTGATGATGCTGAAATGGTCATTGATAATGGAGCCGCTACTTTTGTCCCGCTTGCCAGCTATCTTGCTGATAACCAAGTCTTCCCGATGCTTGCTGAAGCCGGCCACAATATCAACCTGCATACAGTAATCACCGGAGGACAGGCCCTTCCCGACACTCTCAGTGGACTCAGTTCCCTGCTTAGGACTTTTCAGGTTCCCATTTACATCTGGCTGAATGGTTTTTTCGGCCAGATCGCCATGAAAGGGAAAAGCTTCGAAGAATTCAAAGTCTACAAAGATAATTCACATCGCCTTGCCGCATTAGTCCGCATTCCTATGAAGAAAAAAGAAACTTTTGGGCGAGACATTGAAAACTTGCTGACAGCAAAAATGTCCTTTCAGGAAGCACAGGAAAGCACTCTGCCGATCATGACCAGGCAGCGTCTCAAAATGTTCTGGAAAGAAATGAAAACAGAACTTGTGAACTGCGGAATGTAAGGGCCGACGATGCCTGACCAGACTCCTAAAAACGCCCCCCTCACCATTCAGAGTGTGCGCGATCTCATTGCAAAAGAGCACAATCTGCTGCTCGATGAGGATGACCCCATCCTCGTTGCTGTGACCATGCATCGCGCCGCTCTGGATGAGTATGACCGGCTGCTGCAAACCCATAAGCAGCAGTTCTCTAAGGACATGGAAGAACATGTTTCTTCCTTTGCTCTGGAAGTGCGCAAATCCACAAACAGCCTGCTTAGCAAAGCAGTCAAGGCAAACATCGATAATTGCTTAAGCGTGGTCAAAGCACATCAAGAACAAATGGATAGCTTGCGTGGATTCATGAAAGGGTTGGCTATCTTCTCTGGAGTCGTTCTTGGCCTCGCCATTGCCACTTCACTTTCAGTCATTGTGTGGGGTTCATAATGAATGG
>RDSB01000034.1 GCA_004923195.1 Marinifilum sp. JC120
GTCTGGGACATTTGCTTTTGCACTTCGCCGATTCCGCGCGATTTGTGCAGATCATTGAAGTCGGAGAGACCTTGCTCTTTTTCAGCTTCATTGAATTTGGGGGTTGCCATCAGACCGCCTACGGCCTTGGCTGCTGCTTCGGCTTTTTCTATCCCGACATTTTTTTCAAGGTGATGGTCGTTATCGCTGACGAGCACTATGGAGCTTTTGGGATATTTGGCCTTCAGGGCCTTGGCGACCGGCTCAAGATTGGAAGCATCAAAAGCCACAACTGTGGGCATGTTGCTTGCCATATGCGCGCTGGCCGCAGTGGCGTAACCCTCGGCAACGAGGATCGGCCCGCCTTTGGCTATGTTCTCGCCGGGATCAATGGTGTGGAACATTCCCGCTTTCAGGCCGCCTTTTTCAAAGAGCTTTCCTTCCGGGGTGATTGTTTGCAGGGTGTGGATATGGCCGTTCGCATCGCGACCGGGCACAAGCAAATCCCCGCGTTCGTTGACCTTGACTCCGTAGGCCGGAACACCTTTTTTAGTGAGATATTCCTGCTGCTGGGTGGCCCATTTGGCGTTGGTGAACTTGGCAAAAGAACGTTTTGAAGCCTTTTCGCGTTGTTCGGCTAAGGCTTTCTCACGCTCGATCCTCTTCTGGGCAGTCTGTGCCTTGATTTGGGATTTTTCTTCGGCGGTAAGTTCTAGGCCATCAGCTTTCCAATTAATTTTCAGGCCGGTCTTGTGGTTCTGGATGAATCCTGCTGGATGGGCATCAAGGAATCCTTTGTATGCGCCGTCCTTTGAATTGGGCTTGCCATCGATGACTGGCACTCGTTGAAGTGTGCCGTCCATGATCGGCTGCTGGCCCTGAAGATCAAGTCCGGCTTCCTGCAAGGCCTTGGCAAATTCCTGCGTCGCATTTGTTTGCGGAGCATTGACCTTTTCCTTGGGCAGCCATTTGGCTAGAGGATTGAGATCTGTTCCGGTAGCGACAAACCATAGCTTTTCGGATTTATCCCAGCGTGCGCCGAGTTTCTTGGCCTGTCCTTTTTCCCGATAGGGAACATTGAGATAGTTTTTTTCTGTGGCAAGCCGGGGTTCTTGCGGTTTTTCCTTTTGCTGCGCAGCGACCTTGTTTTCCGGTAGCCATGCAGCAAATTTTTGCGCGTCTTCTCCTTCAGGGGCAAACCACATTTTTTGAGTCTGATCCCATTTGGCTCCGAGCTGCTTAGCTTGATTTTTTTCAGAGAAGGGTACTTTGAGCCACATTTTGCCGTTCTCCGGAACTCCATATTTTGATTCGCGTTGTTCCAGCTTGGCCTTGTCCGGGGCAGAAACTGACATGCCTTGCTCCTTGGTTGCTTCCTTGCCTCGTTCCTTCTCAAATCCTAGAGTGTAATCCTTGATTTTTTCAGCACTCTGGCAGGCCCGGACGATCTCATACGGATCTTCCTTAAGAACTTTGACCCAGCTTTTTACGTAACTGGCATGTTGATCCGGATTATGGCTAATGCCGATTTCTGCGCTGGTCATCCAGCTTGCGATTTCTGCGCGTAGTTCTTCCTTGGCGTAAATCTCCGAGCCGAAAGGACCGAATTCACGGTCCAGCCGTGATTCATGCCCGGTCCAGTGTCCCAGCTCGTGCAGGGCGGTGCTGTAATATTTGTCGGGACTATCAAAGGCCGCGTGCGGGGGAAGGTGGATTTCATCAGACGAAGGTCTGTAAAATGCACGGTCGCGTTGATCATGGGTGATGCTTGCGCCGGAATTTTCTAGAATGGCTTCCGCCCGGTCATCCGGATTCCACGATATTTCGCGTCCATCCCATTCCGGGATTCCATCAATCTGGCTGGCGTGGAAGACATTGAAGAAGCGTATATACGGCTTATCTCGTTCAACTCGCTGGGTTTTTACGTTTCCATCTTCATCTCGTTCCGGTTTGCCATCCTTATCCTTAACCACGTTTATTGCTGACCATTGCCAAAAAACAAGCGTCTGAGATTTTGCTCCTTTGCGAACCTGCCAGCCCTGTGATTCAGCTTGTTTGTAGGTCATAAATCTGGGATCATTCAGACCGTCGGAACCAAGCATCACCTGGTTAAATCCCCGGTAAACATTTCCTGTTACCGGGTTGAAAGCCGGCTGAGATTCCCCCGGCTTCCATGGACGCTGCCAGGGCGCGGTTCCTTCTTCCAGTTTTTCAATAATTTTATCAGCAAAACGCTGATAGTATTGTGTTTTGTCCTTAGCCATGTGCTAATTCCTCCGGTTCTGTGTCTTCAGGATCAAAGGGATCGAATGATGCATCCTCCGCCTCTTCCGCTGTGATGGCGTCTTCTTCAAAGGCTCCCATGTGGTCGGCCAGTTCCGGATCGACTTCCATGGCCGCGCCGGGATTTTCTTCCAGTTCTTTGGCGATCTGGTCGGCCTGTTCGTTCAGGTGTTTTTTGATTTCGTCGTTGTCGGGCATGTTTTCTCCTTTAATTTGTGGGTTAGTTTTCAAATTTCGGTTTCCCTCTCTCATCAAAGCAGCGGAACTTACACTCCGGAAAGCCGCTGCAACTCCACCAGAATAAGCCCTTGCGTTTGGCAGGCCTACGGATCATACCTTTGCCGCAATCCGGGCATTTGTGTTCTTTGGATGCTTCAAGCTTCTTGGCAGGCTTTGCTTTGAGATCCGGCTTGCCTGCTTTGTTGGGAAAGGTTGCGTTGCAATCGGGATATGCGGAGCAGCCCCAGAATTTACCTTTCGGTCCTTTGCGGGGCTTCAGGAATCCGGTTTTGCATTTGGGGCATTGAACGGTGTTGCTCTTGATATTAATGCCTTCGCGTTTGACTCGTGCAATCTCCTGAGCAACGGAACCGTCTACCTCATCGATGAGCTGGAGGTAATTCAATTCGCCGGCTTCGATCTGCTTTTGCTTCTCGTGCCATAGAGCGGTCATGTCCGGTTTAACTGCGAATTCCGGCAGGGCATCGTGAAATTCACGGCCCAGCTCGGTGCTGATGACTTTCTTGTTTTTCTCCGCCACAAAGCCGCGCCTGAAGAGCGTTTCAATGTGCGAATCGCGGGTAGCCGGAGTCCCGATTCCGCCGGATTCGTCTTGCTTGTCGCTATCCTTGTCCATGAATAATTTCTTGATTTCAGGATCGGTCACGTACTTTGCGACCGAGGTGAGATCCTTGAGCAGAGTTTTCATGGTGTAGCGCGCAGGGGGCTTGGTGAATGACTTCACTGATTCGGCGGATTCTACGGTTCCGGAATCATTCTGCTGGAGTTTGTGCAGTTCCGGTTGCTTCTCGGCTTTTTCGTAATCTTTGCGGTATTGCTCATCCAGCAGCCGCCAGCCCGGTGAGCTGTTCAGCCTGCCGTCAGCTTTGAATTTGTGGCCGGCTATTTTCAGTTCTATTTTTGTGGCCATAAATTCTGCGGGAGGATAAAACTGGGCAATATAAAGCTTTACGATCAGCCCATAAATGCGTCGCTCGTCTTCGTTCAGCTTGCCCAGCTGCGGCACATTCATGGTCGGGATGATGGCATGATGCGCTGTGACTTTTTTAGAGTTGAAAGCCTTGGATTTGAGTTTCGGGGTGGCGTATTCGGCCATGTCTCCGAAGGCTGGAGTCAGTGCCTGCAACAGCTCCGGTGCTTCTGCGTGTCGCTCGTCATTGAGGTAACGGCAATCACTGCGGTTGTAGGTGATGGCCTTGTGCTGGTCACGCAGCCGCTGGGTGATCTCCAGCACTTTTTTCGGCTTGTAGTTCCAGAGTCCGGCAGCATCGGCCTGCAAGGCCAGCAGGTTGTAGGGCAGGGGAGGATCATTCTTGCGCTCGGAGGTTTGCACGGAAAGAACCGTGGCCGGCTTGCCTTGAACTTCGTTCGCAATCTTTTTGCCAAATACCGCATCCGCGATCCGGCCTTTCTCATCAACCGGCGCATCGTGTGCGGGGATGTATTCGGCTTCAACCAACTGGCTCGGCATATCAATCTGTGCTTTGACTGTATGATACGCCTGTTTTTCGTGTCCTTCATGGGCGCGGTCACGGGCAACCACAAGACCGAGGATAGGAGTCTGGACTCGGCCAACTGAAAGCACGCCCTGATAGCCTTTTTTCTGGGCCAGCGTGGAATAGCAGCGAGTCAGATTGTAACCATACCGCTGATCACAAACCGCACGAGCCAGCGCGGACATGGACAGCCCATGGTACTTGCTGTTGTTTTCCATGTGCTCAAGAGCTTTAAGAATTGCGGAACCGTTGTTGTCGTTGATCAGTAATCTTCTGGTCGGTTTTTCCAGTAGACCTGCAAACTCGATAACTTCATCGACCAGTCGCTGACCTTCTGGGTCCGGGTCGCCAGCATTGATCAGCTCGTCAGCCTGATGGGCGAGATCAATGACTTTTTTGAGATGGTCGACGTGTTTGTCTTCCGGGGCGTAGGTGACTGGCCATTTCATGGGCAGGGTGTTCAGATCCCAGAGTTTGTATCGTTCGTCGTGTTCTTCCGGGACGGTCAGCCGCAGCAGGTGGCCCCAGAGCCAAGTGATACGATCGCCGTTTACGTGAAAGGCTGCTCCGGTCGGCCTGTCAGGTCCGCCCAGAGCTTGGGATATGGCTAAGGCCACATCTCGTTTTTCCGCGATGAATAGGCGCATGATCTATCCTCCGAGTTTACAGGCAGTTGAAAAACGTCGATCTGCTGCGTTGCTGCAAAAAATCCAAACCCTCGCGTATTGTATATACGCGTCGGTCTTGAATTTTTCTTGCGCCTTGCATCTCACCATTTTTGAACAGCCTGAAGGTTAGAATGGGTACAACCCTCCGCACCTGATCCATATCCACCAGCCCGAAGTACCGGCCATCAAAGCTGTTTTCGGTGTAGGTGGACAGGGCCAGACCTTTGGCAGAGGGGATAACAGTAGAATTCAGGAAAATTGGAAGCTGGCGGCCGTAGCGGTCGCAGGATCTCGCTTGTGTGTGCGGGAGCAGCTTGGAATTAATGCAGACTCCTTCAGCGGAGATCTCGATGGAATCTCCGGGAAGACCGGCTAAAGTTTTGAGCAGTGGCCTGTTACCGTTCAGGCCCAGATAGTGCCGCTGAAGGGAAATTAGAAAATAGGGATTGTCTTCAGCGAGACTGAAGGTGATCAGGTCGCCCCGGTTAGGTTTGCCAGGGACAATCTGGTAAATTCCATGGGGCATGGAATCGGTGAAGTTGAAGCGAAAGCCCAACTCATGCAACAGGTAGCCGACTCCCAGCGCATGGAGAAAGAAAAGGATTAGCAGCATATTTTTCATGCTGCGTTCCTGTTGATATTTTTGTTCCAGTAGGATTTACGCCAAGTACGTTTGGATTCCTCGGTACTGGGCAGCATGGGGCAGAGCGCATCAATGGCTTGCAGCTCTTCAGGAGTATGTTCAGTCAGCCAAGCTTCAAATTTTTCATCACGGGCAGCCTGTTCGGCTTTTTGGGATTTCTTTTTGTCCAGATCCTGCAATTCACGGATGACGGCTTTTTCTTTTTTGGCATTAGCAAGGGCCTGTTCGCTCGGAGTCAGGAATCCCACAGGCCTGCGCCATGTGCCTTTGCTTTTCAGAGTCGCAAAGAGGTAATTGCAGGGGCCTTTGCGCGCTTCCGGGAAAGTGTCGTGTTCCAGTTCCCATTCAGCGGCATGCAGGGAGTTCTCGATATCGAGGATAGTTTCATCGAAGGAAAGTCGGTGTTGAACTATCTGGCGGATCTGATCAGGACCAAACCGTTCATCATGGAGTCGAGGCCAAAGGATTTGAAATTCGTCTGTGCTGATCGAAAGCAGCCTGCGCGCCCAACGTTCTTCTTCATTCTCTTCAGAACCAGATAGATTTTTTATCTGTCTATCTAATACTACCGGGTTTTGATACCGATCAGCATTGGTATCAGGCTGCGGAGCTGAATTGTCTTCAGCCCCTGATTGGCAGGGCTTCATGGCTTGTTTGGCGACTAAAACAGCATTGGTAACAGGATACCGATCATGTTTGGTATCAAGATCGGTATCATTGCGGTCATGATACCGGTCATGTTCGGTAACACCGGGCTGATACCGATCAGCATCGGTAACAGTCTTAGCGGGAAAGGCTTGCAACAGCTCTTTCATGCGTCCCATGGGGGCGGTGTTCAGTTTGAGGATTATACCGAAACGAGGGCCGCGTTCGTGTGTCCTTTTGGTGTATATCCCGGCTTCGTGTCCCTGTTTGATGACCCGCCTAGCTGTTACTTCGCTGCAAGCTGCATCTCTGGCAATGGATTGAATTACAAGGGATATCTCGTCCTGTTCAGTCTGGTCTGCAATTGATGAGATTGTACCGAACACACGCTTGCCCTGATCGGATAAGCGGGAAAAGAGAGTGTCTATATTGTCGGCTAAGTTCAAAGACTGGGCTGGCTTGGCCTTTTGATCCTGCTTGTTACCGAAGTTGATATGATACCGGTCAGCATTGGTAACACCCTGTGTCTGATACCGATCATGATCGGTATCAAGCAGCAATCCGTATTCCTGTTTGTAAAGACTCAGGAAGAACTCGCAGCGTTCTTTATATAAGGTAATGATGCTTCCATGCCTGCGTCCGGATTCGTGATTTTCACGAAGGAAGAGTCCCGCTTTCTCTCCTTTGGGAAGAGTGCGCAGGACGCTCAATTTGCTGCATTTAACACCGTGTTGCAGACTTGAAACCACAAAAGGAAACGGCTCATCCATAGTCGGTGCAGACTGGATGAGAGCGGCAAGAATCCTTTTGCCGGTTACGGAAAGACGGTTGTAGAATCCGGCAATATCATGGCGCATGAGCTTCCTCAGATGATTGGTATCAGCTTGATTCTGATACTGATCACTGTAGTTGCTAGAGCCTTGAGGTTCGTATTTTCGTGCCGTTGCATTCATGGACTGATTCCTTAGAAGTCAGGTCAGTTGAAATTAGATCGCCTGCGTTGATTCCTTCAGGCATCACGCATAGGTCGTCACAGCCGGGGCAGCGTACCTGCTTGCCCATTCGCATGGCCCGGTGTTTGCCCGGTTCTTTGCATTCTCCAAACATGGGCTTCAGGAGCGGGATCGGCCCTTGTTCAACCTTCACCAAAGCGCGCCCAGAAACTTGTTCTGGAGGCAGAAACATGTATGGAATGCGCCCATCTCCATGGCAGACAGAACAACCGGGACGGCCTGTTTTTCTGGTACCATTGGCGGCCATCCATGCGGCGCAGGCCGGACAGGTCCGGCAGGCTTCACGCGGGAAGCGCACAGGGAGCAGTGTTTCAATCTCAGTATTCTTCATCTTCATAAACAGGGCCCTCTTCGAGTTCTTCCATCTCAGCATCCAAATCTATTGCCGGCTCATTAGGAGCTGGTGCTTCTTCAATCTGCTCATTAAGTTTGTCGGATTCAGCAGGGGCCGAAATCTTCGACCGTTCAAGGAATTCAGGATCAAGAAAGAAGAGGATCTGCGTGCCGTAGATTGGAGCAAAGCCGGCGGGGAAAATAAGCATGTCGCCTGCTTTGAGCATCATTCCGTTACGATCCTTTTCCGCACCGGGAAGTCGCATGCATTCGTCAGGCGTGAGCAGGGCGCGTTTAGCTTCGGAAATACTCACGTTGGCTCTGTTTAAGTGTCCGGCTCTTGTGCCGGAAATTGAGGTCTTTCTTTGTACGACTGTTGCTTCACCGGTCATCTTGGAAAGGACTTGTGCAGTTTCAATTTTGTTTGGCGCGTATGCTATGCGCAGATGGCAGTTGCTCATGATGGATTCTTCTTTTCCGTAGGCTGATTGGAGCTGGGCGAGATCCTGCACGATGATGTAGGCCTTGATTCCGTAGCCGGCCATGAAAGCCAGGGCACGTTCAAATATTTCCATTTTGCCCAGGGAAGTGAACTCATCGAGCATAAGCAGAAGGCGATACTTGTAGCCGGCTTTGACCGCTCCGTTTGAAAATTCCATTTCCTCAGTCAGCCGGCGCAGAATTATGTTTAGGATTAGCCGGACCAGCGGACGTAGGCGGTCGATATCTGAGGGTCTGATGACGAGATAAAGTGAAACTGGCTGCTCGGAATTCATGAGGTCAGCGATGCGGAAGTCACTTCCGGATGTGGATCTGCTGACAACCGGATCGCGGTATAATGACATATTTGCTACGGCAGTGGATACTACTCCAGATAGTTCTGTTCCGGCTTTGTTGAGCATTTCACGGGCTGCCGCTGCAATGAATTTTCTGATGGCGACCTTTGAATCGTTATCCATTTCTTCGCCAAAAAGTTCTTCAAGCTGGGCCACATGATCTTCGTTTAGCATTTCTTCAAACAGCTCAGACATCTCTCTGTTTTCATCGGCAAGCATCAGCGACAGGTCATTTAATGTGGCGTGGGTGCCGGCATTGATCCGGAAATAAATAAGGCAATGCAGGATCGTTCCCCCAAGAAATGAGAAAGCAGCCTTGTTCCAATAATCCTTGAGTCCTTTGCCGTCCGGGTCGACAATCATGCTGGCAATGTTCTGGGCATCAGGAATGGCGTGGGGGCCACCAAGCCTGATTTCAGAAAGGGGATTGTAGCGCGCGGAGGTGCCGGTTGTGTCAGTTGGGTCAAATCTCATAACCTTATGCCCCTGAGTTCTGCGCCAGCCGGAAGTCAACGCCCAGTTCTCACCTTTAATATCAAGGACAATTGAACTTTCATTCCATGAAAGCAGAGTAGGCAGAACTAGACCGACGCCTTTACCGGAGCGGGTAGGCGCGAATGCCATGATGTGTTCCGGCCCGTTGTGGCGTAAATAACGAAGGATTTTTTTGTCTTGCCAGCCTCMTACGTAGACTCCGGAGCCTTCGAGCAGACCGGCTTTTTTGATCTCTTTTTTCTCAGCCCAATGCGCAGTTCCATGGATGTCATCAACACCTTTGGGCTTGCCGGAGAAAAGAGCGACCAGGCCCAAGACAAATATTTGCGGTGCTACAAAAATGATAAGGGAAGTTGATATGATACGATCAAGATACTCACTTGGCTGAACAATTTTCACCCAGTGAAAGATCATCCACGGCCAGTAGAATTGTTCATAGGCAGTCTGTCCCAGAGCCTTATGATGGCCGTATAAAATGGCAGTGTTCTGTGTGGCGTAGCCCATGGCGGCGCAGGCCAGTAACAGGAGGAAAAGGAGATAAAGCAAACCGCTCCATCCACGTCCTTTCTTTTTACCAAGTCCGTATACGTTATTAGTCATCTTTATATCCTGTATGGCTTGTAAGGACGCGCGAAAACGATGTCCTTGGTCACGACCATGTTGAAACGCTTACCCGGAGCGGTGCTGATGGCCGGCTTAATGGCCATGTTGCTCTGCAAAAGCGAAAGGGTAGACTGGCCGAGCTGGCTGGAGAGTGCCGAACCGAGTTCATCCTGAAGGCTGGGATTTTTGCGGGATGATGATCCTTTATTGAAGGAGTCCATAGCGAAGGCCATGCCGCCACTAATCAGGCTCATGATGGCTGAAGAGCCGAAGATGCGCAGATAGTGGTTATCTACATCCCCGGAATAACCGGCATAGCCGCCGATATCGGTTCCGGGCATGATGCCGAGAGTGATGGATGAGCCGTCTGGGAAGATAATTCTGTTCCAGGCAACCAGAACACGAGTCTGGCCGGCAGCGACCCTGGAATCATAAACCCCGATCATGCGCGCACCTTGTGGGATGAGCATGTATTGCCCGGTGGCGGTGTCATAAATATTCTGGCTGACCTGCCCGATTATCTGGCCAGGAAGATCTGAATTAATACCGGTGATCATAATCCCGGCAATGACTGACCCGGTTTTCAGTTCGAAACGTTTACCGGGAACTCGCTCAAAAGGTAGCTGCCATGAACCATCTTTTGCTGCGCGGGTGCTGAGAAATTCTTCTTTATTTTGCTGGTCATCATTTTCCGCAGGGGCAACAGCAGAAAGATTCGGAATATTTAAAGGATGCCGGGAGCGAACATCATTTATGTCTGTTTGGATGACTTTGACGTTTTTCTTTTCCGGCATTGAAGCTTGGATTTTGAGCGGAGCAGCGAGGGCCGCTTTCATCCGCTCAAGTTTGAATGTCCGCAGTTCCTGAAGTTCCTTTAGATGTTGCTTTTCCGCCTCGGTTGGTTCGACCGGGCGAACAACTGTAACCGAGACTTTTTCTTGGGCCGGGAGCTTTTTCTCTTTCTTTTCCTCTTTGGGAGGGAGCGAAAGACCGAATGTTTCAGGTTCGGTCAAGGTTTGCCTGATATCCGATTCGGTCACAGCGGCCTTTTCTTTTTTTGCCGCTTTATTTTTCTTGCTGGAGTTGTAAAGCGAGTAAGCCATGACGGAGACAATCATCATTACAATAACAATGCAGATGATAATTATCCTGTTGTTCCGTTTGCCGCCCATAGACTGCTGTGTAAGGCTGTTAGGAGAATCTGACATGATGAAATCCTACTCAGCTTTGATGATGTACATGAGTGCTACGTTGCGGGGGCGATTTTCTGAACCACTCCCTGCTGTTGTGGAAGTGCCGGTCCCGGAACCTGACCCCGAAAAACCCAAAGTCTGCTGTCCAGAAGATTTGATGCTACCAAGTCCGACTGTTGAAGAACCAAGGCCGGACCCGCTCCAAGTAGGAATTGAAACAGAACCAGAAAGTGAAACAGTGATAGTGGTACTATGCGAATGGCTTTCCATGGCATCATCCTGTGCGCTTCCAAGTGTCCGGCCAGCATCTACTCCGCGGCCACTGTCCAATCCCCGGATAAATTCACCGCGCAGGTCGGGAACATTTGCGCCACGCACGGCAGCTAATTCTGGATAACCAGCAGTGGATTGGCCGTTGCATTCCAGCCATCCTTCAGGAACAGAACTGCCTGAATAAGGTATTATCCCACCAATGGGCGTGTCGCTGGCGGCCCGAGCCTGAACTGCAACAGAAGTAGGGTTGAAGCTGGTGGCATCCCCTGCAAAAACTTTGGGGGCATAGCTGAGGGCAATCAGTACCGCCACGAGTAGAGCGATGCAGGCAAAAACAATCATAATTAAAGTTCTGAATGACATTGGTCTTTTTTCTTCTATCTTCATGATATTCTCCTTTAGTTACAGGTGGTCAGAACCATTACTTTGCCGTATCCGGCGGGAGGGGATACCCATGT
>RDSB01000035.1 GCA_004923195.1 Marinifilum sp. JC120
AACAGCTTGAATCCATGTACCGGACTTATGCGGAAGAAATGATGCAGACCCAGCAGCAAATTATGATGGTGAAGCAAAATATTGATCAGTACGTCAACATGGTCAAGAACACCATACGCCTGCCCTTTGCCATTAAAAACAGTGTGATCAGAGACTTTAAACAATTGGCGTCCCTTACCATGGGGTTACGTGAAACAGTTGCAGATATTGATGTGCTGGGCGGAGTTTATCATGCCGCTTATCCAAATTTCAACTCAGCTAAAGAACTGGTTGGTCTTCCGGCCAGTGAAGTGAATCCCCAGTATTACGAATACTACAGCAAGTGGTCTGGTCGTGTAGATGAAGCGACCGAAGCCACCTTTAAACTCTCCGGGCAGCAGCTCAAAGAAATCAGTGAGTCAGAAGAATTTGATTCGTATATCGATGAACTTTTGAGCACCCCGGAAGGACGCATGCAGGCATTAGAAGCTGCCAATCAACTCTCTTCCATCCAAATTTCAGAGATGCGGAAACTGCGCGCCCTCATGGCAATGCATATCCAAAATCAAGCGCAGATCCAGCAGAAGAAGGAGAAGATTGATCAGATTAAAGCACTTCGGTTGAAACAGTTTTATGACACCACCGAAGCAAGAGAAAAACTGAAAACTTATTTAGGACGAAAGGTTAATTAGCATGCCTATTCTTCCTTGCTACTTTTCTTTTTTTCTTGAGCTGCCCGAAAAGCCTCAAGCTTCTTCTTGGCATCACTTGTATCGTAGAATTGTTTCCGAGCTTCTTCTTTTGTTTGCTTTTGTTGGGCGATATCTTTCTGCACTTTTTCCGCTTTGTCGGCACTGCAAGCAACATTTACAAAACAAAGAATCAAAACACTCAGGAAAACCAATAATCTTCGCATATAATCTCCAGTCTTTATTTTGGATAAAATTAGAAATTAGAAGACCAAATGTCAATGCTGTTATTTGTTTTATCGTCGCTTTATCACTCTGCTGCATAGTCCCAAGTGAATGTTTCGCTGACAGTGCAAGTGCTATGAATTTAGGATTTGCAGATGATCTTTTGGCCAATTTTGAAACCACAGCTAAAACATGGGAATCAGCTATTCGAGGATATTCTCTAACCCTTTTTAAGGTATTAATCACCATTGAGCTCGCATGGCTAGGAACACAATCAATACTTAAACAGTACGACATGAAGCAGAAACTAGCTGAGTTAGTACTATTAATTATCTACGCCAGCTTTATGGCTTCTATTGTCTTCCATAGTGGGGAATGGACAACTGCTCTAATTAAATCTTTCAGTAGTGTTGCACTTAAAACTGGTGCACCAGAAGCTACTCCATCAGCAATATTCGCGTATGGCTACGACATAATATGTACACTGACGGATGAAATGAGTTTGTTGGAAAGCGTAGGCGTAATTCTTTGTTGTGTAATCATAGCAATTACATTTGCTTTAATGACTGCCCAAGTACTCTTGGTAAAATGCGAATCAATCATCGTATTAAATGCTGGAGCCATCCTTCTCGGCTTTGGCGGTTCCAAATTCACAAAAGATTACGCGATTAACTACCTCAAATATTCTTTAGCAGTAGCGGCAAAACTTTTTACCTTACAGCTTCTTATGGGCATGAGCATGAACTTTATTGAAACGTTCACGACGCTCAATTCTAAAAGCTTTACTGACATAATTTTAGTTGTCTGCTCATCAGTTCTCATCCTGGCTCTAATCAAATTTATCCCTGCAAAAGTAGCAGAAATAGTCAACGTCTCCCAAGTTTCCGGCGGAGGCGCGCTTACTTCTGCAATGTCTGCGATCGGGATCACAACCATGACGGCAATGCAAATGCCCGCGCAGGCTCTTGGCGGTGCAATTGAAGCCAAGCGCGGAATGGACACCCTCAAGGAAGCATTCAACATGGCCGGATCGCAAGGCGCAACCGGATTAGGCAAGGGAATGCAAGCACTCAAAAACCTTGGCGGCGCGGCTCGGGACAACATCGGCGCGACCAATATGGGCAATCTGCGCAGCACCATTACTTCCCATCATGAAGCCTTCAAAATGCAACAACCTGCTGGACCGTCYACCAACTTCCAGCTTCCCTAACTAATTGGAGTAATGACCTATGTCTAAAYCAACTGAAAAYCCATATCTCACAGGCCGAGAAGAGTGGCTTGARCGWTATGGMTCATACATTGATGGCCGTAACCAGTGGCGGTTATTCGCTTTGTGTTGCCTTCTGGTTACCGCCATATCCATGACCATGAATTTTGTGCAAGTCACTCAAAGTAAGGTTGTCCCGTTCACCGTTGAAGTCGACAAACATGGCCAGGTTCTTTCCGTAACCCGCGCGGATGAAATCGGCCCGGTTCCCAAACGTATTATTCAAGCTGAAGTGGCCAACCTCATCGTCAACTGGCGAACCGTTACCGCTGACATCGGGCTTCAGAAAAAAATGGTTAAGCGCATGTCTTCATTCGTAACCGGCGCAGCCCGCGGTGCAACCAAAAGTTGGTACGAGAAAAACAACCCATATCAGCGCGGACAAAAGGTTCTCGTTGAGGTTGATGTTAAAGGGATTCCGCTCCCTGTCAGCTCAGAAAGCTGGCGCATCGAATGGCTGGAAACCGTGCGCAACCACTCAGGTGTTGCCCAGTCCAGCACTCATTACGAAGCGACTGTAAAAGTCCGCATCTCTCCCCCAGAAACTGAAAGCCAGATTCTCAGGAATCCGCTTGGCATTTATGTCACGGAATTATCCTGGGCAAAACTTCTTGAACAATAGGAGCCGAAATGAAGCATCTCATTTTAACGTTATTCCTTGTTCTCATCGCCTGTTCCGGCTGGGCTGTGCCTAATTCGCAGCAAGCCGCACAGCAAGATCCTAATCAGGGATTGATGAACAAGGTATTTGCACAGCATTCACCGCCTAAAACCGGAAAAAATGTAGCCAAAACAGCTAAAAATCCGTCTTATTCGACCGCTGTGATGGCGCAGCCGGATTACATCTCTAAAACAAACGTTCGTCTTAATAGCAAAGAATGGAAAGCTCTGAAGCTCTCCAAAGAATGGATCAACCGCAAAATCAACCCGATCCTGCTGGAAAACGGCAAGGTCGTTTATATCTTCGGGGCTACCCTGCCGACCATAATTTGTTGCCCATTCATGGCATCAGATTTGGAGCTTCAGCCCGGTGAAAACGTCAATGACGTAATCATCGGTGATACGGCGCGCTGGATAGTAGTCGTCGGTCAGTCCGGCACACCGGGCCGAGAATCAACCCACATCATTATCAAACCCCTTGATGCCGGACTTGTAACCACTGCCGTCATCACTACTGACCGCAGGGTTTATCACCTGAAGCTTGTCTCCAGAATTAAGGATTACAATCCATACGTTTCTTTCATCTACCCGGAAGATCAGCAGAAAATCCTCAAGGCCAGCTTGAAGCGCAAAAAGAAAAAAGACATCTGGGACACCACCCAGATTGAAGGCAAGACCGTGGACCTTTCCACCTTAGACTTCAGCTACACCATCAGCGGTGATGATGCGAGTTGGAAGCCCATGCGCGTCTACAATGATGGAATCCGCACTTTCATTCAACTTCCAAGGACTTCCACCCAAACCGAGATCCCGGTGCTGCTGGTGGAGAAGGCCGGACAAGAAGCAATCGTCAATTACCGGGTCAAAGGCAACGCCATGATCGTTGATGAGATCTTTGAAAAAGCAATCCTCGTGGCCGGAACCGGAATGGATCAGGCCAAGGTTGAAATCACACGAATTGAGGTGACCAAATGATTTACACAACAAAAGACTATGAACGGTTAAGGGCAGGATATTGGCAAATCATTCCTATCGACAACCTCTTGTTCCCGGCTGAGTGTGTAGAGAATACTCTATTAGACGCTTTTCTAGATCATTTAATGAAACTTGATCATAGATCTGGTGCGGCAATTTTAAAGCAGCTTCCAGCATTACGTATGCATCAAGAGCTAAAGGCTGCCGATCTTCGTACAATTAAAAAAGCCAAGGCTTCATCTGAAAAATATCAGCAAGTAAACTCAAGTTTATTATGCGATTTAAAAGAGTTTTTCCTTGAAAATTCTATTACAGGCTATTTTGTTGAGTTTTGCATCGACATAGACCTTCCTTTTTCATTGGACGAAAACCGGACATGGGATGGAGAGTGGTTCTATTTCCCTGAATTTAATCTAGAAAAGATAGAACAGAATCTTAATAATTGGGCTGAAGCAAAAAGAAGAGAATGGCTCAGAAGATACACTCGCTCCGGACTATTTTCCATACTACATGCACCAAGCCTACTTACGGTTTCTGATTATGCAGTTACTGAATCCAGCTTTATCTCAGCACTGAAAGACCTACCTGACGATTCCCCAATCTTTAAGAGCGTTCCAGCTCTTAGCAAGATAAAAAAGACATGCTCAAATTATGAACTCAAAGAATTTAAAACCTTACAAAAAACAATCCAAAAATACGAACTCTCTGGATTCTTTGTTGAGCTAAGAGCTTTGCTTATTCAGAAAAAAGAGAAGAAACAAAAATACTTCGCCGAATGGATTTATACCTCCAGCTTAGAAGAAGCAGAAGACAAGCTCTCTGCATGGGTCGTGGATAAAATTATTAAAGAGCGAAAAAGAAAGAAGAGCAAACCCAACAATAATGCATTGGAGGGTAAATAATGAGAATCCTAATTCTGATCATCCTGCTGCTCTTCCCCACCGGCTGCAATGCTTGGCGGTCCGTAACCAAACAGGTCGAAGTAGTTGAACAGACTACGCCTATGTACGAGGAGCACGAAGTTGACTCCATCGTTGAGGAGGCCGCGCTCAAGGTTGCCGCCCATTATCCTCCGGGCCGCACCATGCTGCATCTGACTGTTTCGGACAATCCTTGCGGCTGGAAATTTGAAGCCAATCTGCGCGAACAGGGTTTCCAATTCAGCCCCAAGACCACTGATCCCAATGTGATGGACATGAACATGGTCTTCGATTCCATCACCAACAGCACGCTCTACTATCTGTATCTAGGTTCCTCGGATGGCTGGTCCTTCGGGCAGGTCTACAACCTGACCTTCGAAGGGTTTGAAAAATCCGGCTTGCTCACCCAGACCCCGGCTTTCTTTGAGTTCGTGGGCAACGACGCCGAGCAAGTTGAATCACCCCTCAATGATGACTGGTCCATCGTTCCCGGCGGACTTCGTGACCAGCTCAAACGCTGGGCCGGTCGCGCAGAATACACGCTGGTCTGGAAGGCCAATCATGACTTTGAAATGCAATCCCACGCCACTTTCAGAGACACATTTCCACGGGCAGTTAAACGCCTCTTTTCACGAATGCACGCCAACGGAAACTCCCTGCGCGTGACTCTCTACCAAAAAAATAAACACATTGTTGTTAGCGAGGATTAAGCATGAAACGCACATTGCTACTCATACTCATATTTTCTTTTAGCCTTTGCAGTTGCGCTCCGCTCCAGCCATCCCCACAGGAACGATCGGTGAAAAGCCGTGCTGCTTCCATGAGAGCGGCCAGCAGCAAAAAAACTGTTTCTATTGTCCACGCTCCATACCTCGGAGCCATTCCGGTGGAGCTGGAAGACAACAGACTGCCTTCAGTTTTCAACCGCCGCGTAACCCTGACCAACCGGATCGGCACAGCTTCCCAGATCGCCAAATGGGTCAACGAGCTTGTACCGCTGCACATTGAAGTAGAATCCGGGGAAGCTACCGGAAAAGAAAAACAGAAACGCATGCGCATCAACTATGATGGCCAGCTCTCCAATTTGCTGAACACCATATGTGAATTTTTCGGCATGGGCTGGGAATATGACCAGCTGAGCGGAAAAGTTGAGATTGCGCGTCTGCAAACAAGGTCATTCAATCTTGCCGTTGCTCCGGGAAATATCAAATACGAATCGACTATCACCAACAAATCCCAAACTTCCGGCAGTTCCGGCGATTCCAGCAGCATGGAAGGAGTTGGCCAGACCACCAAAACTTCGGACAGTGTCAGCCAGACTTCGCAGACCAACAAAGCCAGCTTTGAAGGAAATGTATGGAAGGACACCGAAAAATCCATTGAAGCTATGCTTTCCAAGGATGGCCGGGTTGTAGTCAACGAAGCCGCCGGAATGGTCACCGTTACCGACACCGCCACGGTCCTGCGCAGAGTCGGAAACTATATAACATCTCTGAATACCAAAATGGGCAGGCAGGTTGCCTTAGCCGTTAAGGTCTGGGCCTTGGATATGAGCCGCAATGCTGATGTCGGCTTTGATATTGAATCCGTGCTTAAGGCCGGGCAATCGAGCTTCAGCATGCTTGGCGGCCAGCCATACAGCACTATTTCAGGGGCCGGAACACTGACCGCAGCCATTCTGGACGGCAACTGGAAAGACACCAAGCTCATGCTTCGTGCGCTGAAGCAGCGCGGCCGTACCACCCTGCTTACTTCCGGGTCCGGGATTGTCATGAACAATCAGGCCCTGCCTGTTCAGGTGGTCAAACGCGATACCTATCTTGCCGGAATCAGCTCCACCACCACGGAAAATTCCATGCAGACCTCGGAGCTGACGCCGGGTGAAGTTTCCACTGGCTTTTCCATGACCGTGATCCCGCACATCATGAACAACCGCAAGGCCTTCCTGCAATACAACATTACCCTTTCATCCCTTGATTCCATGGATGAATTCACTTCCGGTGATCTTACCATCCAGCTTCCGCAGGTTTCCACCCGCAGCTTCAGCCAGCGGGTCAAAATGAAATGCGGCCAGACTCTGGTCCTCGCCGGGTTCGAGCAGGAAACCGACCAGCAATCCAAAGGAATCGGCATCAGCGCAGGCGGACACAGTCAGAAATACGGCAAATCCCTGATCATCATCACCATTGAGATGGAAAGTGCCGGAGTTTAGCCATGCGCAGTATCAAAATTAATAAGAAAGAATACGCCATTGGATTCTGGTGGCAGATCCTTGAAGGCAAGGGCAGAAAACAGCTTTTTGAAAAAGCCCGCTCAGTTGCCGAGGATTTCAAGGACCGTAAATACAACTGCCTCGTTCCCCGCAAGCAACAATATGGCCTTGGTTCCTGCGAAGGAGACAAGATCAAACGGTTGCCCTCTCTGGCCTGCGCGCTGGTGGAAAGATCCACCGACACTTGGATCGGCATGTTCTGCCTTGCGGACGACCTTTGGTGGGTCTGCGCGGTCAGCAAAAAAACAATTGTTGCTGAAGGGGATCAGTTCTTCAGCTCTCAAGCGGAAGCTAAAGCTCATCTTGCCAGCCTGAAATCCATGTCCAGCTGGGACAAGGAAAATGAATACATCTGCGAGACAGTAGATGAATCCCTGTCGCATTTTGACGGATTGCTCAAACCGTCTGAACGAGTTCAGGCTTTAAATCCTGAGCACTCCAACCTGAAACTTATTATTGGAGTGGCCGTCATTCTTACAGCCTGCGCGGGCTGGTACATGTGGAACTCACACCAGCTGGATCTACGCGAAGCCGAGCAACGCAGGATCGCCCGTGAAGCCCGCCAGAAAGAACTCCAAAAACAGGAAACCGTCCAAAAAGATCCGCAGCAGCTTTTTGCTATGACTTGGAAGGAAACTCCCCTGCCGTCAGCATTTGCCCATGATTTCCTGCGCGCTGTGCGTAACACCGAACCCTACACCCTCGGATGGAAACTGAGTTCCATTGTACGTGATGCGGATGGAATTTACATGGCTTGGCTGCATCAGGAAGGAGCGGATTTCACCGACCGCCCTACCATTCAAGAAATCAATTCCACTCTCGGCGCAAAGCCTGAGCTGGCCGACCTGACCATAAATTATCCCGAAGCTGAGAAACGCCCGGATCAAAACCCCATCCAAAAGGGCGTTGCCACAGCAAGACTCTATGAACTGACCCGCAATCTCGGAGCCAAGATAAACCTCACTTGGCAGATTCCGGAAACCAAAAAGCTGGACAACAAGATCCTCAAGAAAGCCGTTGCCGTCACAGCCCCGTGGGTCAAGGGAGAGTGGAAACTTTCCGCTCTCCCGGTCGGGGTAACGATCGAGGACGCGCTCTTCACAGCACTGGATTCCATTCCTTGTCTGGTCCTTTCAAAGATCGACTTCACAAACAATAAATGCACCTTGGAGGGCCAGATTTATGCGAGCTACTAACCTGCTTTTTCTGCTCTTACTTATTG
>RDSB01000036.1 GCA_004923195.1 Marinifilum sp. JC120
CATGGTTAGCACTGCCATGAGCGTTTACGGTAAGGTTAAGGGAAAGAGCGGCAGCGTAAAAGCTGGGAAGAAAGAAGGTCAGGGAGAATTCGATTTTACTTTGGAATAAATAATTACGCCGTAGGGCGGAAGCAAATGATCATAATAAAACCCGGCTGTAATGGCCGGGTTTTGCGGTTCAGGCGCACGGACTACCCTTTTAGGCTTTAGTATTAGCTATTGTTCCCACGCCGGAGTATGCGGCACTGAGAACGCTTTTTTGGAAATCATAATCGCTACTGGTTGAAGAACTGAACTGGTCGGAGTTCATGTAATCAAGGGTCTTGGTTACAACCTGAGCTCCGAACAGCTGCTTGTCACTTACCGCAGGTGCGGTATCCATTGTTGAGCTGATTCCTGTTACGTCCATAAACACCCCTCCCGAAAAAGGGTAATATACGCGCCTATCTGTCGAATCGGCTAGATCTTGAAATACTTTAGGGCAAAAATAAGTAAAATTAAGCCAGATTAACAAACTGCTGATAATACTTAATAAAAAAAATAAAAAAGTCCCCGCAATCAGTAGATGATAGCGGGGACTTTGTCGGCTCAGGCGGGGAGGTTTATTTCTTAACCTGTTCCCAGAGTTCGTTTTGTTCAATGAGATTCATTTCGGAGATGTCCTTGCCTTGTTCTTTGGCGAGGTCTTCCATTTTAGCGAATCTTTTAAGGAACTTGTTGTTGGTGATATCCAGTGCGCTGTTGGCTTTGATGCCTTTTCTGCGTCCCAGTTCGATAAGGGTGAACAGGTAGTCGCCGAATTCTTCGGTAATGGCATCGCTGTCGCCGGATTCCAGAGCGCTGTTCCATTCTTTCCATTCACTTTCGAGTTGTCCGAGGCACTGCTCGTCGGATTCAAAAGTAAATCCGCTCCGCGCGGCTTTTGAATTGATGCGGTAAGCCTTAAGCATCGGCGGAAGTCCCTTGGGCAGGGAATCGAAAATTTTATTGTCTTCAGATTTTTCGCTTCTTTTGATCTTTTCCCAGTTACGCAGCAGTTCTTCCTGATCTTCGATTTTTACATCAGCAAAAACGTGAGGGTGGCGGCGGATCATTTTTGCTGCACCGGATTCTACGGCATCAGCAAAAGTGAAAGCATCTTCTTCTTCGTAGCGCTGGGCTATGAAGAGCAGCAGAAACATGACGTCGCCTAGTTCTTCCATTGCTTCCTGCTTATCGTCAGCGCGAATCGCTTCCACCAGCTCGAAAGCTTCTTCAATAACAGAATCGCAAAGGGTTTTAGCGGTTTGTTCTTTGTCCCAAGGGCAGCCGTCAGGTGCAGTCAGGCTGGAAATTACATTTTTGAGTTTTTCAATAGATTTTGCGCTCATTTTAAATTGTATCGCTTAAGGGGTTGGTAAGTTCAGAGTGATCAGGAAACATGGATTTGATATCCAATGAATCAATTACGTCTTCAGGAGCGAAGCTGATGAAGAAACTCGCAGTAGACATTACTTTCGGAGCCAGTTTTGATTTGGTCAGGAATTCTGAATTGGGGGTGAAGCTGTTCAGCACAACAATAATGATGCCGCCGACAATGATCGCTTCAACAAAACCGAGAATTCCGCCAAGGACCTGATCCGCCCAGCTGAGCATGGATACGGTTAAAATCTTTTTAACCGTAACCCCGATGAGAAAGGCCACGAAAAGGGTGGCTACAATTATTGAAAGGTAACTGAAAGCTTTGACTGTTCCGGGGCCGTCAAAAAAAGTCTGGAAATACGGGGCCAGTTCATGATGATATTTGGCTGCCAGATAAAAGCCGAAGATTAAAGAGAAAACGGAAATAGCCTCTCGGACTATACCGCGTAATAATCCCCTGAAAATCAGGGCTCCGGCAATCACTATCAAAATTATATCCAGCGCATTAAGGGCTAAACCTGTTGTTTGCATACTGAAATCCGTTAAATATTGATGTTTGTGAAAAAATGCGCGAACTCCGCATGAAGCCTTATTAAATAAAGATATAGCGGGAGAGTAGCAGACCCCAGAGGAAAAGTGAATATCATGAATCACCTTGAAAATAATAAAAAATATGACAATGAAGTGAAAAATGAGGTTGTGTCATTTGCTGATCTCAGGTAATTCTCGATTAATTTTGGGGGAAAATGTTTTAACTTGTCAGGACCTGTTCATGTCTGGAGTGTATGCGTGAAGTTGATTGAGACGGAATTTCCCGGACTTGTGGTTGTAGAACCCAAGGTTTTCCGGGACAGGCGGGGTTTTTTTCTGGAAAGCTTTAACAAGAAGATTTTTGCAGAAAATGGATTGCCTACTGATTTTGTTCAAGATAATCATGCATATTCATCTGGCGTAGGCGTCATCCGCGGTCTTCACTTACAGAAGCCCCCGCATGCTCAGGCAAAGCTTGTCTGGGTTACCAGGGGAGCAGTCAACGATGTTGTGGTTGACTTGCGGAAGGGATCTCCGACTTATCAGAGATCGTTCAAAATTGAACTATCTGCGGATAATTTCCTTAGACTGTTCATTCCCAAGGGATTCGCACATGGATATGAGACCCTGACCGATGAGAACGAGTTCATGTATAAGGTTGATTCCGGCTATTCTCCTGGTAGTGAGGCTGGGATCAAATGGGATGACCCGGAACTTGGAATAGACTGGAAGGCTGAAAATCCGGTACTTTCCGATAAGGACCGTGAGCTTCCGTTGTTGGCCGAGTTTGACTCGCCGTTCGAGTTTTAAGATGAATTGCGGAAGGTGGCATGTTTATGCTTCTCCGCCCCCTGTGTTTAAAAATTGAGCTTTTTTCCGCGTTAAGGAGTTTGTGAAAAGTTTCATATTCTCTTGACATGGAAAGATACTCTATTTTAGAAGAAATGGCGTTAATTGGTTGTTTATGTTTCACAAAACTTAAGGAGTAGTGGGGCGAGGTTATGGAGGAGAAAAGAACATCGAAGCAGTGTGGAGGAGTTCTTCCTTTCTTCATCGGTGTCCTTGCGAGCCTGATCGTCGGCTGGTGGGTTTTCCCGCAGGTTATTTATAGCCAGAAGACTCAGCCGATCGATTTCAGCCACAAGGTCCATGTTGAAGATGAAGGTATGGACTGTGAGTCATGTCACATGTTTATGGAAGACGGATCCTTTGCAGGACTGCCTTCCAACGAGCAGTGTGCTGAGTGTCACGAAGATGTCCTCGGTGAATCAGAAGCCGAAGAAATTTACGTGACCGAGTACCTGCAGAAGGGTGTGGAAGTTCCCTGGTTGGTTTATCAGTACCAGCCTGATAACGTTTACTTTTCGCACATGGCACACCAAGGCTTCGAGTGTACAGATTGCCATCCCGACGTAGGCAATAGCGACACGCTGCCGACGTATTACGAAAACAGAATCAGCGGTTACAGCAAGCAGACCATGAAGATGTGGCAGTGTGAACGCTGTCATGCGGAAGTTGGTACCAGCAACGCATGTTACGTCTGCCATAAGTAAGTGAGGGACTGCAATGGGTATTGATCGCAGAACTTTTATTCAATTGGTAACAGGTGGTGTTGTTGGTTCACTCTTCACCCCTGTAATTTGGAAATCTCTGGATGATGCAGCTATTTGGTCGCAGAACTGGTCTTGGATTCCCCGACTGAAATACGGTGCAATTACCGAGCAGGCTTCTGTTGCCAAATTTGGTGCAGCTCCCTGTGCGGAAATTGTTAAATCCGTAGGTGGAAGTCCTTATCTCACCAGAGGTAATGCAGAAAACGAAATGAGCAAGGGCGGCGTTGATCCTGTCAGCGCAAGTGGTCCTCAGCTCATGTACAGCCCTTCCCGCGTTAATGGTCCCATGAAAAAGACCGCGGAAGGCAAATACGAATCCATCTCTTGGGAAGACGCTGAAAAGCTCCTTTCCGAGAAGCTCGCCGCAGTTAAAGGTCAGAAAGGCAAACTCGCTGTTGTTTCCGGTGATTCTACCGGTACCGCAACTGAAGTTCTGTCCGGTTTTGCTGCTGGAATGGGTGCTGAGTGTTATCTCATGCCCAGTGACGAGCAGGGCGCTGCCGCAGCTCTCGCAAGCATGGGCGGAAAAGGCCAGATCGGTTATGATCTGGAAAATTCCGATTTCGTGCTTTTCGTAGGTGCGGATGCTATGGATTCTTGGGGCCCGGTTGTGAGAAACCAGTGTGTTTACTCTGCCAGCCGTCCCACCGGTGAAGAAATTAAGACTACTTACGTCTACGCCGGTCCTTTCCTGAACTGTACAGCAGCCGCCGCAGATAAGTGGGTTCCGGTTGCTCCAGGCACCGGCGCAATCTTCTGCCTCGGTCTTGCCTATCATATGCTTAAGGCCGGAGCTTCTGCTTCCGCTTCCGATTTCGCCGACTTTAAGACTCTGGTTATGTCCAGATTCTCTCCCGATAAAGTGGAGAAAGCAACCGGCGTTGCAGGAGCGGAAATGGCCGCAATTGCCAAGCGCATCATGAAATCTTCCGCCCCCGTTGTTGTTGCCGGTTCCGAGTTCGCTCAGGGCGCAGGCGCAGCTGACGTTATTGCCGCAGCCGCAGTTAACATGCTGCTTGGCCGCGTAAATAAAGACGGTGGAATGAAGATTCTCCCCGAACTGCCCAAAGCTGTTGATGCAGCTGAAGGACATTCTGAATTGGTTGCAAAAGACTTTGTCGGCTACCTCGCGGGTATTGCCGCAGGCAAAGTTGCTGCTCCTGAAGTTATGATGGCTTACGAAGCCAACCCGGTTTACGCTCTGCCCCAGAACACTGCTCTGGCTCAGGCCGTTGAAAAATCCGGTTTTCTCGTAAGCTTCAGTACTTTTATGGATGAAACAGCTTCCAAAGCTGACCTGATTATGCCCAACCCCACCTGCTACGAGCGTTTTGAAGACGCACAGACTCCTTATGGTGTCGGTGCTGCAATGCTCGCAGCCAGTGCTCCTGTTGCAGAGCCTCTCTACAACAGCAAGCCCACTGTAGACGTAGTTCTTGGCGTGGCTTCCGGACTGGGCATCGACCTTGGATACGAATCCGCAGACGCCGTTTATCAGGCTAAAGCCGAAAAAGCCGGTGCTGACTGGGATTCCCTTGTAGAAGGTGCTGCTTATGTTTCCGATTCTACTGAATCCGGATCCATCAAGTTTGCTGCGTCTGTTCTGTCCAAGGCTGTGGCCATGCCCAAGGGCGGCGAGATTGCTCTCGCTCCCTATTCCAAGCTTATCTTTGGTACTCCCACCGTGGCTATCCCGCCGATGAACGTGGTTGTTATCAGTAAGTATGAGCTTCTGGGTAAAGACCTTATGGTTCAGGTTAACTCCAAGACCGCCAAGAAACTCGGCGTGTCTGAAGGTTCCAAGGTCAAGCTTGCCGGAGCAGGTGGAGAGTGCGCTGTAAGAATCCACATTAATGAAGGCGTAATGAATGATGTTATCGCCGCACCTCTTGGATTCGGTCACACCGCATGGGATGCGTACTCCAGCGGTAAAGGCGAAAACATCTCCAAACTTCTCACCGTTGGCACTGAGTCCGGCACCGGCTTGTCCGTGTGGACCAGTTCTTTCGTGAGTATCGCCTAAATTAAAGTCAGGGGATTCACGTTATGCAACAAATGGAATTTGATACTAAATGGACCATGGTAGTTGATGTCGACAAGTGTACCGGTTGCGGTGCTTGTATGGTGTCCTGCCAGGCTGAAAATAACATAGCTCCCATGGAAGAAGGGTCTAACAAGCTTAAGACCCTTACCTGGATGCTTGTGTACGAACTCAATAACGGTAAGGAATTCCCTAACAGGGAAGTTGCCTACCTGCCCAGACCCTGCATGCAGTGCGGACATCCTGCCTGCGTTCCCGTCTGTCCCGTAGTTGCTACTACTAAGGACGAAGAAGGCGGTATCGTCAGTCAGATTTACCCCCGTTGCATCGGTTGCAGGTACTGTATGGCGGCATGCCCTTACCACGCCCGCTACTTCGGCTGGCTCGATCCGGTATGGCCCGGCGGTATGGACAAGGCTTTGTCTCCCTCAACTTCCACCCGTCCGCGCGGTGTTGTTGAGAAGTGTAACTTCTGCCACACCAGACTGATGGATGCTCGTGCTCGCGCTCGCAGCGAAGGTCTGGACCCCAACAAGCTGCCCGACGGCTGGTATCAGCCTGCCTGTCTGGAAGCGTGCCCCACCGGCGCAATCTCATTCGGTGATGTAAAGAACCCTGAGCATAAAGTTCATGAGCTGGTTAAGAACCCCAATGCATTCCGCATTCTGGAGTCTATCGGCATGGATCCGCAGGTTTACTACATCAGCCGTCGTGACTGGGTCCGTGAGCAGAGTGATAACCACGTCGCTGAAGACAAGCACTAGGAGGGAGGTTTACCATGGATAGCAATCTCTTCCCCGAAGGCGTAAAACGTTGCGGACTTCCCAAGTTTCTGCTTTGGATGGTCTTTCCGACCATCATTCTGCTCTGGGGAGCCTACGCTGCCGCAAAGATTTTCTATTACGGCATCGGCGTTACCGGCCTTGACAACTACTTCGGGTTCGGCCTCTGGATTACTTTTGACCTTGCGGTTATCGCACTTGGTGCTGGTGCTTTTTTCACTGGTTTTCTCAAGTATATCCTCAAGATCGATCAACTTAAAAATATTATTAACCTTGCAGTAATTTTAGGATTCCTGTGCTACTCCGGCGCCATGCTCATTCTGACCATGGATATCGGGCAGCCCATCCGCGCATGGTTCGGTTACTGGCACCCTAACGTGCACTCCATGCTCACAGAAGTTATCTTCTGTATTACCTGTTACTGCACAGTTCTGATTATCGAGTTTATTCCGATTATTCTCGAGCAGAAGCAACTGAATAAAATTCCTTTCCTGCACCACTTTGCCCATCACCTTCACGTGAATATGGCTCTGTTCGCAGGTATCGGAACCTTCCTGTCCACCTTTCACCAGGGTTCTCTTGGCGGTATGTACGGCGTTATGTTCGGTCGTCCTTACGCTTTCCGTGAAGGTTTCTTCATCTGGCCCTGGACTTTCTTTCTTTTCGTTCTCTCTGCTGTTGGTTCCGGTCCTGTTTTCACAGTTCTGGTTTGTACCCTCATCGAGAAAATGACCGGTAAGAAATTGGTGGAATACAAGGTTAAAGCCCTGATGGGTAAAATCGCTGGTACCATGCTTTGTGTGTACATGTTCTTCAAGATCATTGACACTTGGGCTTGGGCTGTAGGTTACCTGCCCACCGTTGGCATGACCTTTGACCAGATGTTCTACGGCAATGTCTACGGACAGTGGCTGCTTTGGACTGAACTCGTGCTTTGCGGCATCGTTCCCGCAGTCATGCTGATCACTCCTTCCATCAGGAACAACCCCAGCCTGCTGTACACCGCAGCGATTCTGGACTGCATCGGCGTATCCATCAACCGTTACGTCTTCACCGTTCAGACCATCGCTATCCCGGTTATGCCTTTCGATAACTGGGAAATTTATGTACCCAACTGGGCAGAATGGGCAACCTCGCTCATGATCTGCGCATACGGTGCTCTGGTACTCAGTCTCTGCTACCGCTATCTGCCTGTCTTCCCTCAGGAAGTTAAGCTGAATAAGAAGTAGCAGCCAGCTGGTTGCTCAAGTAAAGTTAAAAGGCCCCGCTCGCAAGAGTGGGGCTTTTTCTTATGCGGCACAATGTCAAGCACCCCGTCAAATCTATCTTCAAGTCTTTTTAGGCCGTAGTCGTCCCTCACCTAATGGTGTAACTATTGATATTCCTTTTCTTATTCGTGCTCTGAGGCACCAAGTACCGATTCGGTA
>RDSB01000037.1 GCA_004923195.1 Marinifilum sp. JC120
ATTCCTACGAAAAAACGTTGCCCGAGAAATGCTTCCACAAACCTGCCAACTGATGATATTGTCATTTTAGCCATGTCAGCCTCCTGCTAGTTTCACTTTTACTGGTATACTACCAGATTAAACAGGGGAGTGCTGACATGGTATTTTTGGTACGCACCCCGTCTTTTCAAAGGCAACGTTTTCTGTATCTAACTTAAAATTTTAAAAAAACAACCAAAACTTGAAACATCAATTCCGCCATCAGTCCATCTCAGACTTCCTGAACTTAAGTGCCAACCAGGCAATCGCCAGCAGCAACACATCTCTAACAATAGTCATCTGCATGTCTGATGCGCTCGATCCGTCTGTGGAAAAACAACCGCAAGCTACGTCGATGCCCCGATAAAGGTTGGCTGAGAGCGCTGCGATAAAGACCAGCAGCATTGCCACAAGTATTGCCACGGAAGTATCAATAAAAACACCACAGACCAGCATAGCTCCGCAAACAAATTCCAGCCATGGCAAAAAGAAAGCCACCGGACCGATCATCATTTCCGGCAAAATTTGATAGTTTTTGATTATTTCAGCAAAAGCCAGCGGATCAACAATCTTATCAAGACTGGCGACAATAAAAACAATCCCAAGAACAATTCGCGGTAATGATCTAAATCCCATCAGTTTGCCTCCAGATCCATTCCGGCCCCTAACCAGCCGTCAATTCCTTCAGTGTACACTGAAACGCTCCTGAATCCATTCTTGATTAGTTTTTTAGCTACAATCAAACTTTTGCCACATTCAAGTCCGTCACAATAAATTATTACCGGAAGATTCTGATCAATCAAAACCAGCTTTGCAGCAAATGCCTCATCTTCAAGGCCGGACGGAATACTCAATGCCCCGGGAATATGCCCCATGGAGAATTCCATATCACTGCGGGCATCAACAAAAAAGAACTTACCGGGAGCAAAGTCCTGCACTAAATCAACGGTATTAATCTCGCCGATTTCAGGGGGTTGCGGATTATTTAATTCCGTAATGGTATACGGTTTAGTGCGGGCCGTGTTGAACGCAACAGCCAGACCAGCAGAGACAAGGCATAGAACTAACGCCTTAACCAGAAAGGATGTGATCTTTCCAAACTTCATCGAAAACACCTGATTTAAAAATTAGATAAATGTCCCACTGAATATATCAATAAATGTAAAGAAAGATTGCACGGTTTCAAATTGGAATGCAAGCGCAGGCTAAATTATGGCAATAAAAAAGGGTGTGTTCATTTAGAACACACCCTTCTTTCAGCGAGACCGGACACCCGGGATAAACCGTTACCGCTGCTTCCTTTCGGACCTGACGGGATTCACAGCGCACCCGCCATCCGGCCTCTCTGTCAAAGATTTCGTCGTTGCGACGAGGAGAATAACTATTTATTTCAGCCGAAATTGTCAACCCTTATTACTGAAAATTTAAACTTATTTTAAAAATTCTTTAAATCACACCCTGCTACAATCATCGTCGGCGTATCAACTCAAATATTGAACTTTATTTCGGCCTTTCTTTCTGCTTAACTATAAGGACTCAACCGCACAAATTAATCTCAATTCCGGAGAAAATATGGACGCACAGAACGTTAAAGATGTGGAAGGCATAAAAGTTCAGCAAATAGGCTACAAAGGCGAAAACTACAAAGTAAAAGGCGTAACTATCCGCTGGCTATCCAAATCAGGCAAAGACGAAAACGGCCAACCCGAATACGGACTACGCCATTTCACAGTTGAACCCGGTGGAGAAATTCCGGCCCACAACCACTTCTATCTCCAGACCGTCTATGTGGAAAAAGGCCAATTCGAATGTTTTGCCTACGACCCTGAAACCGGCGAAGTAATTGAAAGCAAAATATGCGGCCCCGGAGACTTTGTCTTTTCCGACTGCATGGAGCCGCACGGCATGCGCAACATCAGTGAGACTGAGGAAGCAACCTTCCTGTGCTGCATCGGCTGTGTCTACGAAAAGTAGGCATATCACCAACTAAAACAAAAAGCCCGCCATCAACTTTGATAGCGGGCTTTTCCATTAGATGTCGGTGTTGATCCAAATTGCCGATTTGAATCAGGAGTTAAAGAGTCAATTCTGGAAAACTGCTTGCCTTAACTATACATTATGATGCTTTTTTTGCAATCTGAATTCTGTAATTAATTATATCATCGACAGTCAGTACAGGCATATCGTGTTTCTGACCGAATTCTACAATCTCCGGCAGCCTTGCCATAGTCCCGTCCGGGTTGGTCAACTCGCAGAGAACACCACAGGGATTAAGGCCCGCGAGGGTCATCATATCCACGGTAGCTTCAGTATGCCCTTCTCTTTCGAGAACTCCGCCGGAACGAGCACGTAAAGGAAACACATGTCCGGGCCTATGCAGATCCGCAGACTGTGCACCATCGGCAATAGCGGCCTTAACGGTTGTAACGCGATCAGCTGCGGAAACCCCGGTGGTAACACCTTCGGCAGCTTCAATAGTTATGGTGAACCCGGTCTGATAGCGACTGGAGTTGGATTCGACCATCATAGGCAGCTCAAGCTGCTCAATCTTCTCTTCGGTCAGGCAAAGACATACGATTCCGCTGCATTCACGGATCATCATGGCCATCTGCTCATCGCTGAGCTTTTCCGCAGAAAAGATGAGATCGCCTTCGTTCTCGCGACTTTCATTGTCAGACACAAGAATTCCACGACCTTCACGCAAAGCCTGAAGACCTTTCTCTACCCTCTCAATAGGGGTACCATACTGTGATAATAGATTCTGATTCATGGTAAATCTCCATAGTTTAATTACCAGAATCAGGGCGATAGAATAGACAGCTGTCCAGCTAAGAACAGCGCGCAAGTGTAGGGAAGACCACATGCGTGGGAACTGTCTCACTCTCTTTCATCCGGACTTTAACCGTCGGCTCCGGAGTTTCACCGGATCTGCTGACCCTTTTCACCGATTGAAAAGGCGCTCGCGGGCTGTCTTTAAGTATTAAAGAATCACCGCCGGTGGGGAATTACACCCCGCCCTGAGAATTAAGATAGATTTTTCTACTGATAAAACTGCCTCTTAGTCAAGGACAAAAAAGAACCCCGCTCCATATGGAGCGGGGTTCTTAAGTATTCACGTAGAAAAGATATTTTATTTGAAACTGTCTTCAAAAAGCTTTTCAATGGCTTTTTTACCGGAATCTTCCAAAAAGCGGGTTCCGGTAGCAGTGAAATGCCTGTGGGTAATTTTAGGAGCTGAACACTCAGCCCATTTTTCTTTTTCCCAGCAGAACCAGCAATTTTTGTCCTGAGAAAAAACATACAGAGGCTTGTTGCAGATTTTAGCAAACTCAGCACCCCAACCGGTTCCACCTTTTACAGTACCATCTTCAAGGATATTACCGATAATGAAGATTTCGTGTCCGCTGTTAACCTGCCAGCAGATAGATTGCAGGACCTTGCGAAAAATAGGTGCGCGTGTGAAATTACGGTTCATCAGCTTGGAAACATAAGTCAGGCTGACGTCCTTACTTTCAAGTTCCTTTTCAGTAAGTACACGCAGACCGCGCTGACGAGCATTCTGGTGACCTTCAAAACTGTAGTTAACTTCCTGCAAGCCGTACTTTTCAGCATTCACTCCGAACTCGCTTTCTGTGCCGGAAGCACCGCCACTATATAAAATGAACTCTTTAGGATTACTCATTTCTTCCTCCAGTGTTAGCTTGTCTAGATTCGTGAAAACGACTGATACATAAAAATGATCAAGTCCACAATCAGGATTTTCGGTAGAACTACAATTTGCACCTGATTTGTTGCATACGATAAAATTTAGAACTTATCTACATAAAACAATGATTTTCACGGATTAAGGGACATCCAAGCCACAATTAAGTAACTATTTGTTTAAAAAATGATGTACAGAAATAAATTTCGTCTAGGACTATGTTCAAACAACATAATTCAGCACTTTACCATTCTGTAAAGCAATTAATGCATTAAATATTAATGTATAAACATAAAGGCTGCACTTGTTATAAAATTCACAGAGCTCGCTAAAAACTTTATACATCTACAAAAACAGGACAAACCAGCCACACAGCACATAAACCCAATCACGTGATTTTTTTTCTCACCAATGCGGCCTAGACAAGACCTAAAAATAGTGTATTATCAGGTTTGTTGATTCGGGCTGGAAAATCTCAAGACGAAAGTAGCTACGGCCAAACCGTATAGGAGGTTTTTATGAACAAACACAGCAGCATCGGAGAAAAACCGGAAGCTTTGAAAAAAATGGAAAAGAACGATCCTCATAAATATCGTTCTGTCAGCGGTCACATCGCTGCCATGGTCAAGTCTCTGGACGAACAGGAAAAGAACAACTCTTCCGACCCCAAAGTGGAAGAAGATCAGGACTAAGTCCTGCACCTCAATCTCTGACTCACTCTCACAAGTTGTCAACAAATCCGCAATTATCTAACGCGTCTGACTAGTTTGAATCAAGCCAGGCGGAAATACTGTTGACAAAATCGCCGGATAAGCAATCGATCCACTTTTGGTCTGTCCCCTTACCTCCCGCATCCGGGAGGTCTTCATCAATCATGACGATTTGATGGGGGGCAGACTGGAATCCGGTCAGCATCACCGACGCCACCCTCTTCCAGTCGCCACTGACACCGCGTAAGCCGATGAATGTCGGCAAACCGTCAGCGAGAGCGGACACAAGCCTTTCTGGAAATAGACATTCGTCAGGATGATCTATGGTCAGGATGACAAATTTAAAAAGCCCCGCAAGCAAATCTATGCGGGGCATTTTTTTTGCCCCGTAACCTCTAGCCCAGAGACCTATCCGTTCAGGATCAACCTTGGGATGCTCACGCAACGAGGCATAAGCCTTCTGTATATCCTCCACACCCCAACTATCTGCACACAAGACAACCACGCCACGCCCGGAAAGATGCCGGGCCACTTCGGAAAACTGATCTCCTGAAATATACAGCCCGTACCTAAACAGCACCACTGCCGGAAACCGTCCTTTTGCAGCCGGAGCAAACAAGTCACAGCGCTCCGGTCCATCATCAGCCTCAAAGGCATCCACACGACCTTTTACCGGATACTCAGCGGCCGCTCCATCTGGCATCCACATAAAACGGTGAATCCAATGCTCATCTCCGGGCAGAAAGACAACCGTCCCCGAGACTGGTTCGTCTTCATCAAAAGAAGGACCATAAGTATAGATAAAATCTCCATGTTCAGACTTCTTCAACTTTCGAAGCAGTCCAGTCTTGCGGTCATGCAAAACCAGCCGTCCATGCTCTGCACGAGCGTCAAGAACGACAATCTGCCGCCCGGTGAAAGTTTCATAATGCCCGCGAAAATCATCCTCACCAAATTCATAAGCCGCCAAAGATGAAAGAGACCGTGCCTCCGACCCACGCTTGAGCACCATGGTTGAATTGCCCACGGTAATCCCCTTGCCCTGTCGCAGGACCACAGCATCAGGACTGATCGACGATCCGGTTTCTATATGTGGAGAAGACTTAATTGGCTCTTGGGCGAGAGTAGACTTTGCTACAAAGCCCTTGTCATCAGAAACATTATGAAGAACAGCCCGCTTTTCAATTTCACTCTTTACAGGACGCTTAACCGGAGAATCGAGACGGGAAATTATATCTTTCTGCTCAGACTTGCTTACAAATTGAGAATCAGGCTTAAACTCGGCCCTCTCCGCCAATAGATCAACAGGGACTTTTTGCTCCTTCTCAGCAAGAGTAACAAGCTCAATACCAAGACGCTCCAAACCTTGATCGTGAGATAACTCCACAAAATCCAGCAGAAAAAACAGGATCAAAGCGTGCATCAAAATAGAAAGCAAGGCGGCAAGGTAACGCAAACGTCCTCCAGAGTCTTCAAACTACTTTATTCCTGAATAAATATTTTTTCAACACTTGAAGGATTTTTTTATTTTATTCCAAGGTGATATAATTTTATTTCCTTTACAACTGAACAGACACCCAAACGATATTAAAACAATAACTTGAAATTATGGTTGACACTTACGAGGATTCCACATAGACCTCTCTTCACTTGAGTCGGGATGTAGCGCAGCCTGGGAGCGCACTTGAATGGGGTTCAAGGGGTCGGAGGTTCAAATCCTCTCATCCCGACCACAAGAAGGAACCCCGAAAAGCCACTGAGCAATCAGTGGCTTTTTTCTTTTTCAAGCACCAAAGAAAAAGCCGTGGAAAAAATCCACGGCTTTTTTGCGTCCAAATATATTAGCTCACCCTACTCAGGCACAGCAACCTTACGCACGGTAATCTGATAGTTCTCAGGGATACCATCCCCCGCCCTGTTAAGCATAGGATCAAGCACAAGGTACGCCTCCTGCCCACCATCAGCACACTGCTTGATCATTGTATCCTTGGATTCAATTTTCACGTCAGTGTTAAATGTCACGATCCTGCGCATGGAAACAACGGCCTTCAAGCCCTCTACGCGTTCACCATCTGCTTTCACGAGAGTCACATCGTCTTTAGCCATTCCGGGTAAAATCATTATATTTTCCTCATTTTTGATAAGTAAAAGAACCGCGCTATCATAGGCTTGTGGGATGGAAAGTCAAATTGCACTTAAATACAGGAAACCATAATCTAACAATAATCCTTTGCTCAAAAAAATTGTTCATAATATAGTAAATAACAAAAATCCAATCAGGACCATTACAAACAAGGAGAATATCATGAAATTCAAAGCGCTAATTCCCTTACTAATCCTGATCGCAACCATATTCAGCACAGGCTGTAGTACAGCGTACAAAGCGGCATTAGATGAGCGCAGCCTAAGCACACAAACCGCCGATGCAACAATCTCTGCCACCATAATGAAAGCATATCTGGATGACGATGATGTCTCGGTCATGGGCATTGAACCATACACTTTCGTGGGGCATGTATATCTTGTCGGCGAATATGAAAATTACATCCAGAAATCAAAAGCAATATCCATCGCCGAAAGCGTCGACGGTGTAACAGATGTAACCACATACATGTTACCCAAAAAAGATGACCCCACCTGCGACACAACCGAAAATCTCTCAATTCTGGCCGCTGTAAAATCAGCCCTGATCGGAGACGGAGACATATGGTCCACAAGCATTGAAGTGAAAGTAGTTCAATGTCAGGTTATTTTGCTGGGACTGGTAAAAACAAAAGCCGAAATAAATAAGTCGATTACTCATGCCAAAGCGGTAGAAGGTGTGCGCAAGGTCAAATCCTATCTTCGCATTTCCAATAAGCCATAAAGCCCACAACCGACCTTTCAAACAGAAAAGCCCCTTGCAACATCGTTGCAAGGGGCTTTATAAATTCAAGCTGGCGGAGAGGAGAGGATTCGAACCTCCGATAGCGTTAACTATACACGCTTTCCAGGCGTGCTCCTTAAGCCGGACTCGGACACCTCTCCGCTTGGGTGAAAAAGGATTTAGCTAATCAGACTTGCTTGGCAAGTACTTTTTCAAATTATTTTGAATTAAACTTACATTTTGCTAATTTACGAAATTTTCAGCCCTAATTCCAAACTTTTTCTCCATATAAAGCAAACTTTACCAACACCTCAATCGCGAGAAGCCCCAACGGCACGGTAATCCCCCCAAGAATGAAGCCTCTCCAAAAAACTGACAGTCTGCTCCATATTTTCATCAGCTTCCACAGCATCATCTTTATATTGACCATCGATAATAAACCTTATCCAATCTATACGGACTCAAACGATATTAAATTGAGAGGAAAGACAAAAACAACTCTTTATGGAATTAACTCCAAGAATAAGTTAATGTTCTACTAAACCCGAGGAGCTTAATAATGAACCGTATAAGTAGGATTTTATTATTTATCTTTTCCTTTCTGAGCTTAACATCATTTTCATTTGCAACAGACATGTCTCAAGGTCTTCAATGTCCTCCGGAATGGAACGACAACAAAGCGGCACGAGGCCATGAATTGATTAAACAATGTATATCTCCCGCGCAGGACGCATTTATTGAGCTATACGCTGCCCGAGGACAGCAGGTACCGCTGGGAAAACTGCTTGATGTGTGGTCACAGGACATGACCAAAGAAGGACTCCCTTTTCAAAATCTTATTTCCGAACAACCGGGCCATGTTTCCGGCCACCCCGCTGTAACCCGCCTATATTCAGGACACACCAATAACGGAGCCTATTTTGATTCACAAATTGTGGCATCTTACTACAATGGAGTGAATTACATTTTTCAGGGTCTATCCATGAAAGGCCACGAACAAGCAAGACGCCAGCTCAGGCATGCCATGAACACATGGTACTATCCGGGCGCAGGTTCCTCAAATCATGTGTCCAACAACCAACACGGCGGACTTCCGCTAGGCTCAGGAAGTTCAAGCACCCCCCCTTACGGTAATGATCCGTATGGAAATACGCAGCAGTACGCGAACACTCCCAGCCCCGGAGGCTCTACTCAGGACAATCTCGCTTGGTACTACAGCTTGAGGCAGCAGAAAAAAAGATCCGGCACCTCTGGAAACTCCGGAAACTACCGTTCAAAGGGAGCGTGCTGGGCTTGGGGACTCTGGAAAAATACCGCTGGGGGTGAAGTAATAATTCTGCCTGACGGTAGAATCGACTTCGGCAACAATATGATTAAAAGATGGGAACTAATAGACCCGCTGTACATTAGTGTTAATCTCCCGGACGGCTCTACCCAAATATGGACTCACCCGGACTGGACTCACAAAAAAATTACCAAGGCCAACCAACCAAACTCTGACCCGGTTATGTATCGCAAAAAACATAAAATGTACTACAAGGGAAAGTTGTTTGTCGGATGCACGGGTAATAATGACTGACAAATTAATGCTGCCTAAAATTAAAGGAGGGTTATTTGCCATCATTGTCGGGGAGAGCTTTTAGGCGTAAAGTTTAACTGGCGGAAATCCCGGACGGTCCGAATATGGCGTATGCACGTCAAAAGGAGCATCAGATGGCACTTTATCTGATTATTGCAATAGGTGTTTGTATTTATAATATTAACAGTCGTTCCATGAATTTAGGAGGCTGCATTGTTGCGGGCCTTACATGGCCAGTTACGTTTGTCCTCTATCTGTTCACCATGGTGACGGGCCGTTCGGCCCGCAATCCAATAACCGGCATAACCAATCGGCCTAGCGGGCGAGGTATAGGCCAACGAGGCGGACAAGGAAGAGGAGGATGCGGTCGACGCTAGTCGACACATGAATTAATCAAATTACTGCAAAACAAATCATTACACGAAAAAGCCCCTTGCAACATCGTTGCAAGGGGCTTTTCATATGCTTAAAACCATCTTAAATTTAAGATTGACAAAATAATATAGCAGAAATAATGCAGAACATAATAACATTTAACCTTTCGGAGAAATTATGAAAAAAACATTTATTACTGCTTTACTATCCTTAACTATTACTCTTTTTATCTGCGGAGCAGCCTTTGCTGAAAACACAACTTTTCATGCCCAAGGAAGAACTGTTGCACCGGGAATTTTTACCTACTTTAAAAACGCTTATAGCTATGCATACACTTACATATCAATATCAAATATCACCAGCACCCCAGTACAATGCAAAGTAACTATTTATGACCATGGAGGAAACGACCAGACCTCACGTGGCCATGTATACTCTGGAGAGTATGTAAACGGCGGCTGGACAGGAGTTGCTGTTAGCGATGGAATATTCGAAATCCCCGCATACGGAACTAGACTTTTTTCGATGGACGATAGAACTCAAAAATATTCAATCTTTGGTCACGCCACCATTGAATGGAATTCAGAAGACAACAAAATGAGCAAAGCACTGGTTGCTTCAATGAGACACTACGGTCACGCTGGCAGCAAAGGCACAACAAAATCAGGTGGAATCACCATCAATAACGGTCAGCCCTTCTAAACATCGCATCCGCAAGCAACCAAACAGAAAAGCCCCTTACAACATCGTTGCAAGGGGCTTTATAAATTCAAGCTGGCGGAGAGGAGAGGATTCGAACCTCCGATAGCGTTAACTATACACGCTTTCCAGGCGTGCTCCTTAAGCCGGACTCGGACACCTCTCCGCTTGGGTGAAAAAGGATTTAGCT